>JAFGLO010000014.1 GCA_016927995.1 Candidatus Dojkabacteria bacterium | reverse complement strand
TATATATATATTGCTTTTTATTCAAGAGAAAGCTTGCCATCAATTCGTTGAAACGATATCATTTGCTTAACATAAAACATATAACATGTAACCTCTTTTATTTACCTAACTTAACCATCAACTTCCAATGATACTAGTCACAGGAGGGTGCGGATATATAGGGTCGCATACGGTTTTAGCGCTTTTGCGCGCAGGGTACGATGTAACAGTGTTTGATAATCTTGAGAAGAGTAGTAAGGAGGTAATCTCGGTTTTGGAAAAGGAAACAGGTAAAAAGATTGACTTTATAAAAGGCGACCTGCGAAACTTAGATGATCTTGAAAAGGTGTTTTCCCAAAAGTACGAGTGCGTAATCCACTTTGCTGCATACAAAAATGTGCCCGAATCGGCAAAAATTCCAGACAAATACTATGAAAATAATGTGATTGGAACATATAATTTGCTAATAGCAATGCTAAAAGGCGGACCCAAAGGATCTACAACAAACATTGTATTTTCATCAACCTGTGCTGTGTATGGGACTCCAAAAGTGCTACCGGTTACAGAAGAATCTCCACTTTCGCCGCTTAGTCCGTACGCAAAAACCAAACTTTGTATTGAATATATGCTTTCTGATTTTGCGGCACTTGGGCTTAATTCAGTACGACTTAGATATTTTAACGTGGCAGGAGCCGACCCAACTGCAATAATTGGTGAGGACCCCAACATTTTAGCTAATCTTATTCCTCGACTATTTGGGGTTGTACTTGGGAAATACGAGCTAAAGGTATTTGGAAATAATTTTCCCACAAGAGACGGGTGTCAAATTCGTGATTATATCCATGTTTCCGACCTGGCGGATGCTCATGTAAAAGCGCTTTCTTTTTTGGACAAAAATATCGGTAGTCATGTGTTTAATGTAGGAACAGGTAAGGGTACAACGGTTAAAGAGTTAATCGATGAGGTAGAAAAGGTCACGGGCAAAAAGATTCCGTTTGAAGTAACTGACCCAATTCCACAAGAAGCTATTGAAATTTACGGCAATTGCGATAAAGCTGAAAAGCTTTTAGGCTGGAAAGCCAAATACGATTACCACGACATGGTTAAGGATGCGGACAGGTGGTACGGGAAGGGGTAGGGGGTTAAGTTATGAAATCTAGGTAGTTTTCCTTGTTTATAACGGATACGGTTGACTCTGGATACAATTCCATAAACGCCGCTTTGTGTTTTGCGATATTGCCCGTATATTTAAATTCATATCCAAAGAGTTTTCCTTCTCGTTCTTCTATCCAGTCGATTTCTTTCTGATTCCACATTCTCCAGAAATATGTGTTTGCATAAATCGGGGTATAAGTCAGCTTTTTTATTCTTTCGGCAACTAAAAAGTTTTCCCACAGCATTCCAATGTCATTCCTTATTTCGATTTGATTGAAATTGGAAATTATGGCGTTCATTACTCCATTGTCGTAAAAGTAGTATTTACTTTTCTTTGTTACTTCCTGTCTAAGCGATCTGGAGTAGCCTCGAAGGTTAAATAGAATAAATGATTTTTCAAATAGGTCTAAGTACCTAGCAACCGTTTTATAATCTAAAGCAAGTTGTGTACCAAGTTCGGTAAGTGATACTTCGCTGCCAACTTGGAATGCGACAAGCCTTAATAAGTCAAGAAGAACTTTTGAGCCTTTAACTTTCTCAAGTTCAAGGATGTCTTTTAGTAAATATGCTTGTACGATTTCGTTTAATAGTTGTGTTTTTTCTGCCTTGTCCTCGGTTGTTAAAATTTGAGGATAGCTGCCATATACCAGTAATTCCGGCAACTTGTTAACCAATTCGTATTGATTATGGTACCTAAGTAGCTCTATATTTGAGATTGGATACATCATTAACGTCCTTTCCCTTCCGACAAGGGGTTCTCCAATTTGACCTGCAAGTTCAAATGATGAGGAACCTGTTGCTATAACAGCGATTTGTGGTATGTGATCTACGATAATTTTTAGACCCATCCCAATATTTGGGATCTTGTGTGCCTCATCGATTGCAAGTAATTCGTATCCACGGCAGTAATCGGTTATTTTCTTAAAGTTTTGGGAGCTTAAAACTTCTTGGGTTAATATATTTTCGCCTGAATCAAGCTTGTATTTAAGCTTTGATCTTTTAAGAAAGTCTGTTAATAAGGTTGTTTTACCTACACGCCTTGGTCCGTAGATCAAGAGAACCTTGTTTTTCTTTATAAGCTTTTTGAGATCTTCGTGTATACGTGGAATCTTCATGATTATAACCTTAGCACAAATCCTGTAAATTGTCAAATTTCAAGGATTGGCAATCCTGCAAATTGGGTTGTTTGTGTGCTGGAAAGCCAAATACGATTATCATGACATGGTTAAAGACGCGGACAGATGGTACAAAAAAGAGTAGCGGCGTGGTCTATGACCCGCCGCCAGTGAATTATTGCCTGTCCGATGAGCCTTCCGCGGGTTGGCTTAGCTCGGCAATTAGCGTTCGTAATCTTTGTGTAGTTGCCTCAAATCCTTCTTGTTTAGTGAAAGCAAGTCGATTAATGGCTAAGGTTGCCAACCAGGCACGGTCAGATTCCAACTTACTGTAAGCCTCGAGAAGAGCAGGACTACCTTGCTCCGTTGGGCTTGTACCTCTGCCATATTTAAGTGCGTGACTCTTTGCTGCTTGGTAAATAGCATCATATTCTGATCTAAGTGTAGACTGATCTGGATTTTCTGCTGCTGTAATTACTTCATCTCGGGATTTTCGTATTGCTGGCTGAGCCTCCGGTGAGGTTGGAGTCATTTCTGGATCTTCAGTTGCTGCGGCGTTAGGATTGCTCTGCATAGCTTCTCCGGATATTCCACCTATAGTCTTATCTGGACGAGTTATCTCCATAGCATCTTTAGTAATCTTTTCGAGGGGAATTTGCTGTCCACCCATCTTAAATCTGTCATAAAATTATAAATTTTCGCCGTTATATATATATATAGGGTTTGTGTCAATGGAGCAAAGGATTAATGGCGCTAGCTAAACTTCGTATAAGCGGTTTAAATATATGATTAAGTGGCGTGCGTGATACAATAATAGTATGATCAAATCTACAAAATCTAAGGAGTATAAAGTAGATGTCGGACTTAAGTGTGTCGGCAGTGTCTTTTGGAAACCCTTGTGTTTGGGGACGAGTTGGTGTACAAAAATGTACACTAATTTGTAACGGAATCAAGGGGTGTCAAAAACAGATCGGCTTCTCCTTTCACCAAATTCCGTTTTTACAATAAGCGAGATTCAAGTAGCTGAAATGGCTAGTTTCATAACGGCCTTGGTGTCGTAGACTTCTTCGGGTGTATGGGCTTCTGCGGACTTAAGGTCAAGTTCAGCTTGTACAACTGCTTCGGCGAGCCTAGCCTCCTAGTATTTTACGGTAAGATCAATAAATTGACTTCGATACAGATTAAAATAGGTTCTGCGTAGCAAAGGATTAATGATGCTAACTAAACTTCGTATAAGCGGTTTAAATATATGATTAAGTGGCGACGTGAGGTACAGAATTCTAATCTCCGCTCACAAATTCCAGGAAATTCTTTGTGGTAATGCTTTCAACTTCGGGGAGCGAAATACCCTTTAGGTTGGCAAGCTCTTTTGCGACTTCCACTACAAAAGCGCTCTCGTTAATACCCCCGCGGTATGCTTGTGGAGCCAAAAATGGTGCATCGGTTTCTGTTAGTATTCTGTCGAGTGGTATATATTTTGCTGCTTCCTTAATGATTTCAGCTTTAGGGTATGTTAAATTTCCTGCGAAGCCAATAAAAGCACCGAGCTCTAAAAACATCTTTGCAGTTTTGGGATCAGCTGAAAAGCAATGGATTACAAAGCCGAATTTGGGCGTGTTTGATTTTAATATGGCGTGCATGTCGACATAAGCGTCGGTAGATTCTAGGGAACTAGGGCGGGTATGAATAATCATTGGCAGGTGAAAAGAATTGGCTAGCTCTATTTGGCGGTTAAGTAAAGCTTCCTGCTCTTTTTTAGGCATTTTAGTATCATAATAGTCAAGTCCACATTCACCAATAGCTGATATTTTTCTGCTAGATTCCACAAAAAGAATAAGATTTGTGAGCTTTTGGTCGGTTGATAATGCTTCGGCAGTTTCATGATCAGGGTGTATTCCTGCAGAGTAGTATACTGTTGGCAGTTTACCGTTGTGTTTTAATATGGGTTTATCAACCTTTGTAAACTCGGTTTCGTAATTGTCCAATAAAATACACATGATATCGGTAACTCCCGCTGTTGAGGCAGACTTTAGCTGATCTACCGGAGATTTTGGAGTTTTGCCGGCTTTTTCGAATTTAAAAGACAGATGTGCGTGTGAATCGATCATTGTTTGTTTATAAGATTATGCTTGATAGTATATATGGATTCGTTTAATTATTGTAGGGGCGGGTTTAAAACCCGCCCCTACTACGAATGGGGGGTGATTTATTGTATAATCCATGACAATGAGCAGGCTAATAACCAAATTTAAAAAATTGTTTTCGCTATTCACACTACTTTGTGCCGATATATTTGCTTACTATCTTACCCTTTATCTTTCCGTAAAGTTGCGAAACTTTGCTGTTGAAAATATCGAATTTATGGAGCTAAACACACTCTTTAGATTTAGCCAATTTACAGAATATTGGATTTTTCCACTTTTATTTGTTGCAGTATTTATGATCCACGACCTATATACAAGACGAAAACCCTTCTGGTATGAAGCCGAAATGTATGTGAGGTCAATAGTAATAGCCGGGGTAATAAGCTTCTCGGTTGTGGGATTTATGCGTGTTCCGTATGACATTTCTCGAATTGTTGTACTTTTTCAGGTTGGACTCGCGATCTTTATTTTCCCTATTATTAGATTTTTAGTAAAAGTTGTTTTATATCGATTGGGAATTTGGGGTCAAACGGCTGTGGTCTTAACAGACTGTGAACTATCCGACACGGATCTCGATGGCATAACTGCTGATTACTATTTGGGATATCACATAATCGGAATAATATCGGATACACCGTCTAAATCTTCGAAATATACTAACATCGGTTCACAAAAGGATCTTGTAAAAACGCTTAAGCCCGGAAATGTTCAGACGATTATTTGCTTGGTTAAACGTGGGGATAAAGGAAGCATCAATGCACTTATAAACGAAGCTTACAGATATGTAGATAAGGTACTCTGGGTTCCGTATAACGGCGACTTATCCTTAATGGGATCGAGCGCTTTTCACCTTTTTAATGAACGGTTATTTGTTCTTGAAATGCCAAACACACTTAAGTCCTTTGAGAATAGAATTGTAAAGACCGTTTTTGATACTTTTGTCGGGCTTATTGCGCTTGTTATCGGATTACCGGTTATTATTTTTATATCTCTGCTTATTATTATAATCGATGGGAATAAACCCTTTTTCATGATGACAAGATATGGTAAAGGGGGTAAAGAGTTTAAACCGTTTAAGTTTCAGACGATGCAGCGTCGAGTTTCCGAGGATAAGGAATATGAGCAAAAGGTGTTAGCCAATTACTTCGCAAAAAATCCTAAAGCCAAAAGAGATTGGGAAGTTTTCAAAAAAATCAGGGATGATGACGATCCACGAGTTACGAAACTCGGAAAATTGCTTAGAAAAACAAGTCTCGATGAAATTCCTCAGATATTTAACGTAATGCTTGGACAGATGAGCCTTGTAGGACCGCGTCCGTACTTGCCAAGAGAGCGAGAGGATATTGGTGATTATTTTAATGTTATATTGTCGGTTAAACCCGGAATGACAGGTCTTTGGCAGGTTAGTGGTCGAAACGATGTGGGGTTTGTAAAACGGCTTGAGCTTGATGCCTGGTATATTCGAAACTGGTCAGTATGGCTTGATGTAGTAATCTTTTTTAAAACAGCCGGAGTTGTAATTGACATGATATTCGGGAAAAGGACGGGAGCGTATTAGTAGTAAAGTAGTGAAGTAGTGAAATAGTAAAGTAACACACTGGGCAACAGATGACTGAGTTGGGATAAGTAGTAAAACAGTGAAGTAGTACTCCGGAAGATACCTATGAGAGAAGTGGCAAGCTTTAACAATAAGGGAAAATAAGCAAGGGGCTTCCGATGGACACACAGATCAACGGAGGATTAAGCAGTAAAGTAGTGAAATAGAACGTTGGTGGTTGGAAAAGTTTACACAACCCGCTATAATCGCAATCAGTAAATAACAACCAGTACCCAATAACTAGTAATCAACAACCAATAACTAACTTACTAAAATAAAAAATGGCTACGAAACTTCGACCCTTAATCGTTAACGATGAAATCGATCTTATTGCAGTCTGGCAGAGAATCCAAAAAGGTTGGGTTACAATTCTTTTGTGTGCAATTCTTTTGGGTGGTGTTGGTGCAGTTGGTGCTACAATGCTTCCCGAAAAGTATGAGGTTAGTGCAATTATGCAAGTTCCTTATTCATGGGGTGTAACGCCGGATGTTGTTACCGAAATCATCGATAAATATGTTGAAAGCTCAGAATTTGCCGAGAAAGGCAGTGTAAGTTATTCAATACTTAAGGGTACTACAAGTTCATCTGCAATTGTCCCTAGATTTCAGATTTTGTTTACCACCAAGGCAAAAGATATTAAATCCGGAGAACAGCTTTTGGAAGATGTGTTAAAAGGGCTTCAATCAAACGATGATCTTGGTGTTTATGCAAATATGGCGGTTACTAGGTTAAAAGATAATCTTGACGCTATAGAAATTCAGTTAGCCGATGCCTATGAAAAGCAGGCAATGTTTGACGCATTAATTGCCCAGGGCGATTCTTCTGTTATTGTCGGATCGAACCCTGTGGAAATAAACGAGTCGATTCTTGATCTTGTTGAATCAAGGAGTGAACTTGCCGATTCGGTTGCACTCGACAGTGATGTATATTGGGCTGTTTCCCCAAATTCAAATGGTAATAACGTTCAATTATCTTCCTTAATTCTTGGGGCAGTTGGAGCATTCTTGGGTGCAGGAGTTGGCTTTGTAATGGTACTTTTTAAAAAGTGGAAGTAGATTTTAAATTTGGAATAAACTAGCTTGAATGTTCTCCTGGTCTATCAGAGTCTGTTTTTATTGATGGCACTGATTGGTATTTTCGCCATTATCAAAGATCGCAGGTGGGGAATGTTCGTGCTTGGGGTTTCGCTTTTTATCCAGCGGTACAATCTGTATATTGTTTCATTAAATAGATCTATCCAACTTTCTTTTATATTTATTGCGGTTTTTATAGTGCGTGAGCTTTTTATACTGTTTATTGAGGGGTATAAATCTAAGATTAGGGGCAACTTGTCTAAACCTACGGAATTCCTGAAAAGAGCTAAGACTGGGATTTTACATGTTTGGAAAGTGCTTTGGGCAAACTCGCTTTTTAGGTGGCTTTTATTAATGTGGGGAACTAGTGCAATTACCCTAATTTGGGGGTACGATAGGCTTCAGGGCGTTATTGAACTTTTCCTGCGGGCACTTACGTTTGGCACGGCATTTTTGGTGTATTGGGTGAATAGTAGCGGCGTGGTTTTTAACCCGCCAAAAACAGTAAATAGTGAAATAGCACCCAATGATTCCAAAACAGTAAGTGCCAAACAGTTAATCCGAAATAATAACCCACAACCAATAACCGAGTACCTTTTCACCGGCCTTATTGTTGGTGGACTTTTAGACTTTGCGCTTACACTTGCCCAACAGTTTGATTGTTTGTGGAATTCTTGCCAATTCTTTTTAAAGTTTGACCATGTAACGCTTGGAATCCGCGGGCTTTCTTTAACCGAACAAATGCTTTGGTTTGGTGATAAGCCACTTTTTAGATCCATGGGTAACTTTGGTGACGTAAATATGCACGCATTTATGATGTTTGCACTTTGTATACTTTGTGTAGCCTTGCTAATAAGGACTGTTCACAAAAAAAGTTCCGAAGAAAAAACTAATAGCGTTTTACTTTACGGACTGGTGGCGGTAATTAGCTTTGGTGTGGGGGTTTCGTGTATTTCAAGGTCGGCAATTTTTGGACTTTTGGTGGCGATAATTTTTACTGTAGGACTTCTTTGGATTTTGTGGATGATTACAATAAAAAGATGGGTCAAAAAGATTATTGTGCTTTTGGGAACTGCCACTGTACTAGTTTTTGTTTTTTACATTGGAATGGTATTTTATGGAAAATATGTGCCCAAGAATATTAAGGAATTTGTTGAAAACAGGATTGATATAGAGGAGGAAGGTTCGGCACTTAGACATTTTGAACTTATAGAAGAAGCTTACAGAATTGGTGGCACCGATGCCGGCTTCATAGGGATTGGCGTAGGTAGCTACTATAGATATTATCAGGATAATTACAATCTTGCCGATCATGATAACGATCCGCATTCATGGATTGCTAAACAATTTGCTGAAGAGGGTGTTTTAGGAATTTTGGTATACCTTGCGTTTTTTGTGTGGATTGGGGTTTCACTGGTTAAGATTTTCGGTAATTATGTTAAGGCAAAACAAAGAGGGCCTTTTACCGAACTTGCCGCAACGGTTTTAATTACAGCTATTCCGTTTATGTTTTTGTCGGGCATGGTGGTTTATTACGGATTTTATCTGCCTATGGTTTGGGTGTGGGTGGGTGGTGGACTTGGTAAATTTAGGGGAGTGGAATTTAAGTGAACAAAAAGCCTTTTGTAAAAAGATATGGCTTAAATTCAATTTTGTCGTTTTTATCCTTGCTGATAGCTAAGACCTCTACATTTTTTACTTTTCAGTTGATTCAGGGGAAATCAGATATTCTTTGGGGGCAATATTCCTATCTTTTTAATACAATAATGACATTATCTTTTTTCTCTACGTTTGGAATGAATTTTTTTCTTTCAACATTTGCAACGAAAGCAAAGGTAAAAAAAGAGGTTCACCAATTAAAGTTGGTTATCATGTCTGTGGTCACCGTTTTCACCATAGTAAATGTAATTTTGCTCACAGTGCTTCTGAATACGATGGGAATGACTTTGTTTTTTGATGGCTTTGATACATCAATTGTGGTGATATCTTTTTTGGGAAGCATATTTTTCTCTATATTTACCCTTATCAATTCAATACTACAAGGGCTTGACAATTTTAAGGCTATTTCGTTCTCAACGGGTATCCAAGGCCTTATAAGTATAGTTTGGATATATATTTTTTTTAGATCTGAGAACCTGGCATTGGTATTGTGTGCTTTAATCGTGAGTTGTGGCCTTGGTATTGGCTATCAACTGATGTCTCTAAGAAGGAGTCCCATTCTTTCCCAAGAGAGGAACAAGTTGAGTATTGGGGAAATTATCTTGTTCTTAAGAAAAAACTTTGGGAAATGGATATTACCCTTCTTTATTTCGGGTCTTGTTGGAATTCCCGTTACTTGGCTGCTTAATAAAATGATATCTCAAACTGGGGAATTTGAGGTGATCGGCGTGGTGAACTCTATATTGCAGTGGAGAAACTTTCTACTATTAATTCCGACCGTATTACTAAATGCAGCAACTCCATTGATAACAGAAATTTACATTAAAGGTGAGGATAAGAAATTAAAAAAGATCTGGGTTTTAACCTCCTTGTTGAGTGGATTTGTTTGTACCTTGAGCTGTGGAATTGTATTGATCGGATCTAGATTTATTACAAGTTTGCCAGACTTTTGGCACAATGAATTCTTTGTCTCATTAATTACTGCAGTTGTTATAAGTGCTACATATGTGTCTGGGTTACTTATAAGTATATCTGGGAAAATATGGGTTGGTGTAAAACTAAATCTTTTTTGGGGATTTTTGGCGATTGTGGGATACCTGTTATTAAATACTCGTTTTGATGATGTGGAAAGTTTCTCTTACTCTCAACTTTTGGCCTACGTAGTACATTTGTTTCTTACGTATGTTATGATGAACAGACATAAATTATTCTCTAATAGCGTTGATCAACGCATTTCTTAACTCTATCTAATTTGTATTAACACTCATGAAAAAGTTACTCTTTATCCTGGGTACGAGACCAGAGGGAATTAAGATGGCTTCTTTGATAAAGGAATTTAAAGCTCACGATGGTGACTTTGATATGAAGGTCTGTAATACTGGTCAACATAAAGAAATGTTGGATTCTGTACTTAAGTTTTTTGGGATTGTTCCCGATTATAGTTTGAACCTCATGCGTCCAAATCAGTCGCTAGATACTTTGTCTGCCAGAATGATCAGGAAACTTGGAGATATATTAAGCAAGGACAAGTTTGATTATGTTTTTGTTCAGGGAGATACAACAACAACCCTATGTGGCGCTTTATGTGCCTTCTACCATCAAATACCAGTCATCCATATAGAAGCTGGGTTGAGAAGCGGTGATAAATATTCCCCCTTCCCTGAAGAGTTAAACAGAATGTTGGTATCGAGGATTGCTAATATACACTTTGCTCCAACTGAATTGGCAAAACAAAATCTTTGTAAAGAGGGTATAGCTAAAGATGTGTACGTGGTTGGAAATACAGGAATAGATGCACTCTTGTTGGGTCTCGATCTGCTCAATGTACAAAAGTCAAATATAATTCCAGAAATATTTAGAGATATTGACTTTTCTAATCGGACGGTCTTGGTTACTGCGCACAGGAGGGAAAACTTTGGGGCACCTCTTGAGGAGATATGCTTGGCAATAAAAGGATTGGCGCAAGAGCACCCAGAAGTTAATTGGGTTTTTCCGGTCCACCTGAATCCAAATGTAAGAGAGGTAGTTTTTTCTAAGTTATCGAGTTTGAAAAACGTTTTTTTAACAGCTCCCCTGGATTATCCAGACATGATTTGGCTAATGAACAAGAGTTACTTGATTTTAACTGATTCGGGGGGAATTCAAGAAGAAGCCCCAACGCTTGGAAAACCTATACTTGTGTTAAGAAATGTTACAGAGAGGTTTGAAGGTATTGAAGCAGGTAATGCGTTGTTGGTTGGTACAGACAGCACAAAAATTACCACGGAAACAAATTTACTGCTAGGAAATAAAAACAAGTACAACAAAATGGCTAAAGCTGGGAATCCATATGGAACCGGCAATAGCTCTAGTTTGGTTGCAAACTTGTTAGCACGTTTGCAATCTAAGTGAATGATTTAAAAACAATACGTGTGAGAAATGTAATTATAGTGTCTCCGATAAACCCGTTAAGGGCATATAGTTGTATCGTTTACCTGGCCCAAGGACTGCACAGGGCTGGAATTCATGTGTCGCTTTGGGCTTGGATACCGGTTGATCAACTGAAAGAAGTAGGAAACTATGAGTTTGAGATCAAAAGTTTTTATAGTAAGTGGTATGCTCGATTTCCCATTGTTCGCAGGATTTTTTCTTTTTTTGATTTTATTGGGATGTGTCTTAAGGGGCGAACCGTTGTGATTGTTCACGAGCTTCTCTACTATCCGATTGCTGTTTTGAGCAAACTACTCAAACCAGACATAAAACTTGTCCATTATCATACAGAGTTGTTTACAGAAAACGAATTGGGCGACCTTTCTTTGCTTGAACGACTGTGTTTAAAATTCTATACCGCATATCCTGAAGTGTCGGACTTAATCATTGAATGTAATAAGGAGAGGGCTGCATTTAGGAAGAAATATTTTGATATTTCAAGTAAGATATTTGTAATTCCTAATACCATCCCCAAGAGCGAGGTCCCTGTTAAGAAGAAAAAACTAAGTGATTATAATGCAAACATAGATAGCAGACCAATTGTTGTATACTCAGGCGGAGTTTATGCACATAGAGAGTTAGACCTGCTTTTAAAAGCTCTTGCTCCGATGAAATCCGAGGTTTTTTTCTTTGGATTCTGTTACGGAGACTCTGGGGCTATAGCAAATTTTAAAAATCAGTGTACTCAAGTATTGGGCCCGAGGAACTTTTATATCGCAACATCTGTTCAGAGACGTGAAATTTTATCGCGAATTCATGAAGCTAGTATTGGTATAGTCTATTATAAGCCAAGTAGCTCGGTTGGGACAGATCTAGCAGCTCCTACAAAGTTTTTTGAGTATATCGGTTGTGGTGTTCCAATAGTTTCATCACCGAACAGGTCGTTAATGCCTTTAATTGACAAGTATGGATTAGGTTTCTATGCCATAGACGAGTCTGTAGTGAGTCTTCGGCAGGCTATTAAAAAATTTGTTGATAAGCCTGAACTAGTAGTTCAGGTTAGGAAGAACGAAAAACTTGCGTTCAACAGTATTTTACATTATGATTATGCCGCAAAGGCTACATTAAAAGAAATTCAAAACCTTGCCGAATCCTAAAACTTACATAAGCGAATATTGAATGAAAGATTGTTTTGTTCTCGGCGCCGGTGTAACAGGTCTTTCTGCTGCAATCGTTTCAGGATTGCCAGTAATTGAAGCAGAAAAGTTTCCTGGAGGAAAGTGTGCGTCTTATTATATGCGTGCTGGCTCAACCGAGAGATTATTTACTTCTCCGAAGGATCAAGAGGTATATCGATTCGAGTTGGGTGGGGGGCACTGGATTCATAGCCTAGATGTGTATCTGGACAATTTCTTAAAAGCATTTGCACGGTTTAAGGGTTATTCTCGTGATACTGCCGTCTATTTAGAAGATAAGCGACTCTTGATACCTTATCCTATACAAAATAACTTGAGATACCTGGGACCCAAAATTTCGGAAAGCTGTCTTAATGAAATAATCCAGGCACAGGGAAACACTGACAAACCTAAAAGTTGGAAGGAGTGGTTCAAAAAGACTTTTGGGGCAACCCTTTGCAGATTATTTTTCTATCCGTTTCACGAACTATATACAGTCGGGTTATACAGTAGCGTACTGCCTTCTGATCTATATAAAAACCCGATAGACATTAAAAGTGTTGTTGCGGGAGCAATTACATCTACTTCGGGGGTCGGATATAATTCAAAATTTGTATATCCAGTAGGAGGACTTGATCGAATGGTTAGAAACATGGCAGCTAAGTGCGAAATTAGTTATGGAAAATCCATTTCGGGAATAGACATCAAGTCAAAGTTTATTCATTTCGAAAATGGGGACAAGCAAAAATATGACAAATTACTCTCCACAATTTCTCTTGCAGAAATTATTAAGTTAACCGGGCTTGATAAGGTAGTTGTAGCCAAACCCGATCCATCCACTACGGTATTGGTGACCAATATAGGGGCTATAAAAGGGGAACAATGTCCTCAAAGTCACTGGTTATATATACCTAAAAGTAAATCAGGGTTCTATAGGGTTGGGTTCTACAGCAACGTAGATGAGGAGTTTATTCCAAAATCCTCACGAAAAACCCAAGATCGTGCGTCAATATATGTTGAAAAGGCTTATCTAAGTAAAGAGAAGTTGACACGAGCTCAGATACGAAAGGTCTCAAGTGATGTTGTAAATGAACTTCAAGACCTGGAGTGGATTAAAAGGGCCGAGGTTGTTGATTCATGTGTCGTCAAAAATGCTTACGTATGGGAATATCCTCGGTCCTCCTGGGTCAGCGAGGCCACCTCACTGCTGCGTAAAAATGACATTTTTCAGGTGGGTCGGTTTGCAACATGGAATAATGATGGTTTGGTCCGCTCTATTAAGGATGGGCTTGTTGCTGGAGCTAGTTTTAAAATCATCAATGAAACGTTGTGAAGAAGACGGTATGTGCTGTTATTGTAACGTATAATAGAAAAGCCTACCTAATTGAGTGTTTACGTGGGATCAAACGGCAGAAACAAAATATAGATGCTGTTTACTTGATTGATAATGCTTCAACTGATGGGACTCCTGAACTTCTTTTAAAGGAAGGTTTTATTAATGATCTGCCCCAAACGCTAAATGAACCCACTCAAATCGTGACGGAGATGACAAACTTTAATACGGGGGAGTCCATCAACTTCTACTATGTGAGAATGTCCCAAAACACAGGCGGTGCTGGGGGGTTTCACGAAGGTGTAAAAAGGGCACATAGTGCTGGGTACGATTGGTTGTGGCTTATGGATGATGATGCCGAACTTTATGAGGATGCTCTTAAGACAATTTATCCCTTTTGCGATGAGTCCAATGTTAGTGCATTGGCTTGTAGCATTATTGGACTAGATGGGAAACCCGTATTAATGCATCGTGGGTATTTCAATTTGGAAAATCCATTTAAGCAGATAGTAACTCCGGTAAGTGAATCACAGTATGGCCAGGCAAAAATAAAAATAGATCACGCCTCTTTCGTTGGGATTTTGGTAAACAGCAAGGCTATAGATAAAATAGGGTATCCAAATGCTGAGTTCTTTATACATTATGATGATTTGGAATACTGTCTTAGACTTAGGGAGTATGGGGAGGTTTTTTTTATCCCGTCGTCCAGGGTTTTGCATAAGGAAGGGGCTAGCAGTGCAAATATGGAAAAACGCCTCCTCTGGTTGCGTAGTAATCGAATACAGTTTGAAAAATACTGGCTTACCTATTTTGGAAAGAGAAACCTAACTTGGCTATCAAACAAGTACTGTACTTCAAAAATAAACTTTTGGATTGGGCTGATAAGACACGCCTTAAGGACATTGACAGGGGTTATTTTGTTTGATGATAATAAAATTAGAAGAACGAGGATGATTGTAAGTGCGTATGGCGATGGATTATCTGGACGCTTTGACAATAATCGATCACGTACTATCTTATATGGAAAGCTAAAGTAAATGTTACTCATATGGAATTTTTCATTTTAATATTCCTTGCAATCTTGTTGAATTTATCAGTTATTCTTTTGTTTTGGGAAAAGTCTTTTTTCTATGGAGCGATTGTGTTCTTCTTTCTGGGAATGTTTTATTCATTTATTGCGATTAAGTTAAAGAGTTACCTTGGCTCAAGTTATATTTTTTTGTGTGCGTATAGAGAACTCTTTATGCTGTTGTGCTTGGTAAAGTGGGGGCTAGATATTATTATCCGTAAACACCTGTCTATTACAGGAATGATCTTGCTTGCATTATTTATCTATGGTAGCGGTTTGGGATATCTTGTATCAGGGTCTGTATATAATGTTATTACGGGAGCCAGAGATTTTTTCTTTCCAATCTTTGTGTTCTTCTTTTTTAAGGAAAACAAAAAAATAATAAGTTCCCCGTGGCTTTTTGTGGTTATTTTTACGGCCTTTGTAGTACATGTTTTATGCGCAGCATACTTTTCACTGACTTTTAATGGAACTGTTCAGAACATATGGTTTTTTGACCTTCTAGGGCGTGGAGACGAGGTTCGTTTGATCGATGCAACCAACTTCATTAAAAACGGAAGATTGAGGTCGTTTGGTTTATTTATAACTCCGTTAGAATATAGTGTGTCGGTGTTGTTACCGTTGTTTGGCTCAGCTTATTTAATACTGTTCCATCAGAAACCGAAGACCAAGTTTGCGGGAACTATACTAGGCGTGCTTTTCCTGTTCGGCCTCTGGATTGGTGCAACCAGAACGCCATGGGTTGCTATACCACTTGTTGTTTTAATGATGTTGGTCGTTCGCTACTTACGTAAGTTTAAGGCAAGTATGGTACTCGGTGGCCTAATCTTATTATTCACATTGACTTTATTATATGTCAACTCGGGTGTTCAATTTTTAAACGATGCCTCTTCCAAAGGGCGGTTTAATCAGTATTCTGGATTTATAGTGGATATGAAGAACTCTGTTCTAGGCTACGGATTAGGCAATGTTAGTGCGAAGGCGAATATTGGTTATGATTCTACGGTTCTGGATTTTGCCGCAATATTTGGTCTGTTTGCCATAATTCCGATATCCGTATATCTTGGTGTGTTTAGAACACTGTTGGGCAAATATGATTATTTTAGAAAAATATCGGATCGTGGTAGAAAGATTCTATACTTTACTGTCGTTGCTTTTTTCGTTGCTATCTTATATTCTGCTTTGTTCCAAGCTGTTGCTAGTTACGCAACAATTCCGATTATGATGTTCCTGGCGGCAGAGTTGATAAAATATTCTGAGAATAGTAGACATGATCAACTTGTTTTAAATTATGCTTAAAAGACATGCAATTAAGGAAAATGTTCTATAAAGTGATTTCAAGGATTTACCGGATGATTCGAGGAGAAGAGTTCAAAATTGACTCAAATATTCCGGTAGCCTACCTTTGTGGACAGATTATTGTAAAGAGCTGGTCGTTGCTGAATGGTCTTTTAATTACCCAAAGGCCTAACTTTATTTCTACATCGGCACGAATTTTGTGTAAATCGAAGATTCGCTGGTCCGTGGGTGCCAATATTCAAGAGGGAGCAAGAATAGATGCTTTGTCTCGCGAGGGCGTTGTTATTGGTAGAAATTTTTCCTTAGGGAAAAATAGCTTCATAGAGTGTTCTGGAACCCTGAGACATGTGGGTGTTGGATTAAAGATTGAGGACAATGTTGGGGTAGGGTCTAATTCTTTCTTGGGATGTGCAGGGGGTGTACAAATAGGTGAAAATACAATTATTGGTAATTTTGTCTCTTTCCATTCTGAGAATCACATTTATAAAGATAAGAGTAAGAGTATCCGAAATCAAGGTGTAAGTAATAAGGGAATTGTTGTTGGAAAGGATTGTTGGATTGGTGCTAAGGTTACATTTTTGGACGGGTGTGTATTGGGAGATGGCTCCGTTGTTGCGGCTGGAGCTGTACTAAAGGGCGAGGAATATCCTGCCAATTCTTTAATTGCGGGTGTTCCCGCGGTGGTAAAGAAAATTAATCTTAGGTCGTGAAAAATGAAAGTTAGATGTTCTTATATTTTTGTTAATTGGGCAAGCAGCAAAATGATATGGAAGAGCGTTGCAAGCTTAGTCAAATATGTCGATATTTCAAGTGATGAATTGATAATAGTTGACAATTTTTCTGACCAAGAAGAGGTCAATCATTTAAAAAATTTAAACTTTGAAACATTCCCATTTAATAAAATAAAGATTGTATATAATCCAGAAAATAGTGGGTTTGGAAGGGGGTGTAATTTAGGGTTCCAAAATTCCCATGGAGCATACGTTGTGTTGGTTAATCCAGACACAGAATTCTCTGGGGACGTGATTCCTGAATTGATAAACCACATGGATCAAAAGTGTGGAATGATTAGTCCTGCAATCGTTGATAAAAATGGCAGTAAAGTGCTTTCTCCGGCAGTTGATCCAAATCCATTTAATTTATTACTGTTTGGACCAGGGGTAGACCGTATTTTGTCAAGAATAAACTGTAAGGGAAGGTGGTCGATCTTTGTTGATCTGGATAGTCAAAGTTATCCAGATTGGGTTATTGGTGCGTTTATGATGTTGCCACGTGACGTTTTTGCTGAAGTTGATGGGTTTGATGAAAGTTTCTTTATGTACTACGAGGAAGCAGACCTATGTAGACGCATTAGAGCACTTGGGTATAGAATATTGTATTATCCAGAGGTCTCAGTAATGCACATAGGTGGTGGTTCGTGTACAAAGATCCCCATTTTATCAATAAACAGACGTGTTAACTCCGAGTTGCTTTATTTAAAAAAATGGTATGGATTATTAGTCGCCAGAATTACACTATTGATAGGTGCTTTTGTTGCTAGTCTGAAAGGTATAACAAAGTTGGCTTTAGGTTCTTTCTCCAAGAAATTATCCGTAGAAGGTAAGAGTGATTTATATTTTGCCTTATTTCGGATTAAAGTATTTTGTTCATCATTTACTACATCTAAGATTAGATCAAGGACTACCGTATGAAGGTTTTGATGCAATCTCGACAAAATCTGTTTTCCGATCCAGGTGGAGATACTGTTCAAGTTAATAAAACAATGGAATCACTAGAAAAGTTGGGCGTAACGGTTGACTGCTCAGTGGAATTGACCCCAGACATATCTAATTATGATATTGTTCATGTTTTTAATATAACGAGACCACATGAGGCATATTTGCAGGTTAATAACGCAAAAAAGTACGGGAAAAAGGTTGTCTTGTCAACGATATATGTTGATTATTGGGAATATGAGCGGTATGTAAGAGGTGGTTTTTTGGGACTACTTGCCAAGTGTACCAATAGATATTTCGTCGAAAAAACTAAAGTTCTTTTAAAGTGTATTAAGCATTTCGAAGTTCATGATGGATTTTGGCAAGTTCTCAAAAAACCATATTTAAAGGTTGTTCAGCAGATAGTTTCTTTGTCAGATCTTTTGCTTCCTAATTCAGAATCTGAGATGGATCGGTTAATTAATAATTTTGTTCTTGATCGTCGCAAATTGGTGTACAGAGTTGTACCCAATGCCGTGGATATAGATTTTTTTTCTAGAGACAAGGTTATTCACGTTCCTAAAGATTTACTACCATTCAAAGGCTGTGTTATGTGTGCTGGACGAATAGAAGGAAGAAAGAACCAGTTAAAGATGGTAGAAGCACTTGCAGATACCAAATATAATGTAGTCTTAGCTGGTCAACCCTCTCCTAACAGTAAAAGCTATTTCAAGGAGATTGAGAAGATTGCAGCTTCCAATGTTTTCACGTTAGGACAACAGGACAAAGAGAGGCTTAGGGCATTGTATTCAATCGCCAAAGTACATATCTTGCCTAGCTGGATGGAGACAACAGGGCTTACCTCCTTAGAGGCAGGGGTGATGGGCTGCAACATTGTCGTTACAGAGAAGGGAGATACGAGAGAATATTTCGGGGATAAAGCCTTTTATTGTGATCCCGCAAGCACAAGCTCTATACGGGATTCGGTTGCAAAGGCATTTAGCGCACCTAGAAATGCCAAATTAGTTGAGCATATAAAGAATAACTACAATTGGGGTAAGGCAGCGGAGGTTACTCTTTCAGCTTACGAATCGATTCTATGAAAATCCTTTTTCTTGGAACAAAAGGGATACCTAACTCACATGGGGGATATGAACGGTTTGTGGAGAAGCTGGCGCCATATCTTGCCGCTAATGGAATTAATACTTTTGTTACCTGTCCTCATTACCAAGAGTACAAAGAAAGCACATTTGAAAGTGTTTGTCTAAAGTTTGTTTTTGATCCAGAAAAAAAACTTGGAGCTCTAGGTAATTTAATATATGATTTTCTGTCCATCATTTATGCAATATCAAATCGCTTTGATATTATCTACATGTGCGCATACACAAGTGCAATATTGCTTTGGATTATAAGACTGTTTTCCTCAAAATCAATTCTTGTTACCAATATGGATGGATTGGAGTGGAAGCGAAGTAAATGGAGTAAACCGGTTCAAAAATATCTTAAATTTTGTGAAAAACTTGCGGTTAAATCATCTCACCACTGTATCGCGGATGGAACTGGAATTGAATCATATCTTAGCAAAGAGTTTCCAGAAGCCGCATCTAAACTTGAAGTAATTGAATATGGTACAGAGTATCCGGTAACAGTTTTCGACGAGTCGATTTTGGAAGAACTTAAGCTTGTGAGGGGGAAGTACTGTGTAGTGGTTGCCCGCATAGAACCTGAAAATAACCTAGAAATGATAATTGAAGGCTATCTTAAGTCTAGTTTAAACGGTGTATATCCAATGGTCATTGTAGGACCCATGAAAACCCCTCATGCAGAATATTTAAATGAAAAGTACGGTGGAGAATCAAGTATAAGGTTTGTTGGAGGTATCTATGATGAAACAAAGCTTTTCACAATCCGCAAGTACGCAGCAGTGAATTTGCATGGACATAGTGTAGGCGGTACTAATCCTTCTTTGCTAGAGGCTTTAAGTGTAGGAACTTTAGTAGTAGTTCATGACAATATTTTTAATAGGGGAGTTGTAGGGGAACAGGGAACTTACTTTAGAAGTGCAGGGGATTTAGCCAAAATCTTTTCATTCGTGAAGGAACAGCGATTTGATAATTCAAATTATTACGTGAAGCAAATAGAGGAGCTTTTTACCTGGGAAATTATCGATAAAAAATATTTATTGTGGTTTAAATCCATTTCAAAACATAATGCTAATGAAGCCTAAAACCGTTTCAATGGAATTTAACGAGCTTTATACAAAGTCAAAAAAAAGATTCAAATGGGCCGCAATTAGCAGTATTGTCAAGGGAGGAGTAGGTTTTGCCACTATCTCGATGCTTACGCTTGTACTTGGACCCGAGCAAATGGGATTAGTAGGCATACTTGCAGTTGTTTATGGATTGTCCGAGACACTAGTTGAGTTTGGGATAGCACAATCCATTATCAGTAGAAAAAAAACAACAGACAATGAATTATCAAGTATATTCTGGATTAACCAAGCAATAGGGATTGCTGTCTTTTTAGGAGTTTTTTTGTTTAGTGGAATAATTGCTTCCTTCTATAAAGAACCGGAGCTTTCTACATATATTAAAGTTCTTTCGTTCATTTTTATAATTGAGCCACTGGATTTAATATTTGAGGCTGTTTTACAGAAAGACATCAACTTTCCTGTGATTGAGAAAATAGGTATGGTTAAGAGTATTTTCATTTTTGTTGTTACAGTAATTTGTCTTTTATCAGGTTTAGGGATTCATAGCTATCTATTTGGCGTTTTGTTTGGTGCCGTTGTCGATGCCTCTTTGTTTACTATATATTTCGTTAAGAATAAATTGTGGTTACCCAGATTTCATTTTCGGTTTGAAGAGGTAAAGGCTCATTATTCGTTTGGTTTTTTTGTGACGGCAAGAACATTCTTAAATTATATAGGATTTCATTTTGACGAAATAATAATTGGAAAGCTTTTGGGAATTCAGGCATTGGGTGTCTACTATTTTGCCAAAAATTTAATAGGAAAGATTGTTACGTTTTTAAATTCGGGCTTCAGTAAAGTAACTTTTCCTTTGTTTTCTAAGGTGAAACCCAGTACCCAGAAGTTTGCAGAAATTTATCTTAGACTAACTCACTTTGTTGCAGCAGTGGCAGTAATTTTCCCTGTCGGTTTGTTATTGACTCCAACGCTTGTTCCTCTTATCTGGGGGGATGGGTGGAGTGAGGCTGTTTTTCCTGTGCAGATATTTTGTTTGATAGGAATGCTACAGCTTATGTCAAACGGGTTTACGGCTCCAACCTTGTTTGTATATGAAAAAACTCAAACGGTATTTAACATAGAAATTGTTATTACATTACTAAGGTTAGGGATTTTGTCAATTGCCGCTTTGTTTTCTATTAATGTTGTTGTTATAGTATTACTCATGTCAGTTCTGACTAAGCATATTTTATTACAACGTGCCGTGAGTAAGGTTATCAAAATTACCTTCTTACAGTATTTT
Organism: Candidatus Dojkabacteria bacterium; assembly: GCA_016927995.1. Taxonomy (NCBI): domain Bacteria; species Candidatus Dojkabacteria bacterium. The sequence goes on along the minus strand of JAFGLO010000014.1, from coordinate 17,655 downwards.
CAAGCGATAAAAATACCATTAACAAATATTTTAATTAGTATGCTTATATACTCGTGTTTTTACCTGGTGTTGGGATATTTAGGGACAGATATTGATCAATTAATCGCCATAGTAGTATTCATCTTGACGTATTTATATTTGTTTTTTGTGTATGACAAAAAAAATATAAAATTTATGGAAGAGATTTTAAAAAAATGAATAACATATCGTGGGTGGTACAAGATGGACTCTGTACAGGATGTGGGGTCTGTGAGGGCATATGTCCCCAGAATGCCATAAAAATTTCAATAGACAAATATGGAATATGCACACCAACCGTTGATATAAGAAAGTGTGCCTTGTGTGGGCTTTGTGAAAAAGTGTGCCCGGGTCTAGGATTTGACTATAAGGCATTGTCGCAAACAATTCACGGACGTATGCCGGGTAATATGGCAACAGGAAGAGTTATTAATGCATATGCTGGATACGTTAACGATTCAAAAATTCTTAATGTAGCTCAAAGTGGAGGATTTGTTTCGGCTTCACTAATATATGGTCTTGAGAATAATCTGTTTGACGGTGTTGTTGTTACCAAATGGAGTGAAACGTCACCGTTTACACCGGTTGTGTATATTGCTAGGAACCGTGAGGAAGTTTTACAAGCAGTTGGGTCTAAGTATCATCCCGTTCCTGTGGCAAGTATAGTTAGAGAAATAAAAAATATGAAATCCGGTCGGTTTGCATTTGTTGGAACTCCATGCCAGATACAGGGGATGAGAAAAGCTGAACAAGTATTCCCTAAGTTGGCTAAGAGAATTTCCTTGTATATTGGACTTCATTGCTTAGGGGTGTTTAATTATCATTATCAAGATCAGATATTATCAAAGATCAATAAAAAACGTTCGGAGATAAAATCCTTTCAATTTAGGTCAAAGAAATTTCGAGGCTGGCCTTGCGACATGTTGTTAGAAACAAACTCAGGTGAAGAGATTAATCTTTTGGCGTCTTATAGCAAATTAAACGCAAGAAGCTTTTTTACTAATTGGAGATGTCAGTTATGTTTTGATAAACTAAATGAGTTTTCAGACGTATCTTGTGGTGACTGTAGAATTGCATCTGCATATTGTAGATCTGATATAAGGGATGTTTATTATAAAAGTATGGGGAAGTCAGATATAATTACTAAAACCCCGAGGGGTGATAAATTCGTTAATCTGCTTTCGGATTCAAAAATTCTAACTTTAAAAAAGATGGAACTGAAAGACATCGCAAAATCAACGAAAGTTGCGGAAAAAAAGTTGGGAATAAGCTATGCTGGTGACTTTGCTCGGTTAATCGGAAGGAAAGCTCCAGATTATGGAGTTAAATTTGAGATTGATGATGTGGTGTCCAATAAAGTTCTAGTGGTGCTACAAAAGAATTACACCATTTTTTCATATGCACATTATTGGTTGTGTTATCGTCTAATAAAGCATTCTTGGTTTAGATTGATTCTTAAGTTATTACCGCACGGCGCACTTAAATTAGTTGCAGAGATTAGAGAAAGGTTAACAATTCCAAGAATTTATGGTTCTTCAGATAAGCTGAAAATAGTTGAAATATGTTAACGCCAAACGTTGTCATTGTTGGTGGAAACTTGTTGAATAAAGGCGCTCAGGCAATGGCATTCACGGTTGTTGACCAAATAAAAGCTATATCCCCCAAGGCTAGGATATACCTTTTTTCTGAACAAGACTATAAAGTTAAAAGTTCTTCAAAGTTCAAATACAAGTTTGAGATTATACCGTGGTCAAAAAATATTCAACTAGGTTTACTTTTTCCGATTTTGAAAGGGGAGAAAAGTACAAGGATAACTGAGATATTAAAAACTACAAAAGCAATCATTGATATAAGTGGATATGCACTATCCTCTGTTTTTTTTTCAAGTCATTGGAAAAATTTTACTCACTCCCTACGTTACTTAAGCTCTATAATTATTGCCCAGAAATATAATATTCCGTATTTCATTTTTCCACAGTCAATAGGACCGCTGGATTATATCTTTCCTTACTCGTTGATAATAAACCCTTTACTTAAGAAGTATCTTAGATATCCGACCAAAATATATGTTAGGGAGAGATCCGGACTGCAAGCACTCAGCAATTTCACAGGACAAAACGTGATTTTAACGAATGATTTAGTTTTAGGGAACGGAGAATATTCTCTTGAAAATATATTTAAGGTTCCTCCACCTTTTCGTAGATATAGGATTGTTAAAGATTCAGTTGGAATTGTTCCAAATCAGAAAATTTATAATCGATTAAAGGAGCGCACCTTCTTAGATTTGTATGGATCCATTATTCAAACATGTTTAAGTGAAGGAAAAACTGTTTATATTCTAAGACACTCTGTTGAGGATTTACGTATATGTAACATAATAAAGCGAATGTTTGAAACAAAAGATAACGTAAGTTTGATTGGAGAGGATTTAACCTGCATAGAGTTAGAACAAATCATATCCATGTTTAACTTTCTTGTAGCTTCGCGTTATCACTCGGTTATTCATGCCTTCAAAAGGGGTGTACCTGTTGTATGTATAGGATGGGCAGACAAATATAACGAACTGATGATGCATTTTTCACAAGAAAGATATTTTACGGATGTTACCGATCTTGATCAACATAAAATAATTAATCAAGTGAGATTAATGCTAAATTCATATAAAACAGAAGGGAAAGTTATCTCTGAACGATATAATTCTCTGGAATACTTAGATTTATTTAAAGAGGTGGACCTTTGACGGGATGTATAACAAAGTAGCATTCAAAAACAAAGCTAAGTGCGACTTTATTTCCGTAATTATTCCGGTTTACAAGGATCCCGCTGGAATAAAGGATACACTTGAATCCCTTAAAACCCAGACTTTAAAGCCCTCAGAATATGAGGTGATTGTCGCAAACGATGGTGCAGATTCTGAGACTGAAAAAGTTTGCGAAGAGTATAAGGTTAAAACAGTAAGTCAGTTTTCAAATAAGGGCTCGTATAGTGCGAGGGACCTAGGTCTACAGGTGTCAAGCGGAGAATATATCGCGTTTGTCAATGCAAATGTGAAGGTTTCTAAAGACTGGCTTGAAAAGGGTATAAAAAATCTAAAGAAATACGATTATATGGGTGGTAGTGTTGTGTTTGACAAGTCAAAGGTAACTAAATTGGTCCATTGGTATCAGTACTTTACGGAATTTGATAATAAAACATATCTAGCGAGACGACACTTTTGTCCTACAGTAAATTTGTTTGTAAAAAGAGTCATAATTGAGGATTTAGGGGCATTTGACAGAAGACTTTTCTCAAGTGGTGATTTAGAGTTTGGTAACAGAGTATGGATGTCAAAAAAATATAGTCAACACTTCGATGAAACACTTATGGTAATGCATCCGTTAAGGGAATCTATGGACCAAAAAATGATAAGAGTCAGGTGTGGAAGGAGGACGCTTGTATCCATTTGGGACGACAGGTTTAGATTTTTAAAACCCCGACTGGTTTTGTATCTTGCGAGAATTGTTTTGTTGCCTTACAAACGAATTTTTAAAGAAAAGCTAGGAGTTGGTCTAACATTACAAGTGATAGCTTTTTCTTACTGGATGAGAAGTTTAGAATTGCTATACATTATTAGAATATTTATGTTTAATGAACAATTTAGCATAGGTGGTCAAAACAATGGTTAAGTCATCTTTGAACCCATGAAACTTGCCATAATTACAGACAAACTCGCAGAACTAGGAGGAGCCGAAACCGTTCTCGAAGCACTACTTGAAACCCTTCCCCAAGCCGACCTATACGCAATGATGTACAACCCGCAGTATTACCAAAACTCCATAATCAGCAAGCGGCTTAAAGCCACAAGCTTTATTCAAAAGCTGCCGTTTGCCAAAACCCACTACCGAAACTACTTTATGCTTTATCCAACAGCAGTTGAACAGTTTGACCTTAGCAAATACGACGTAATAATCTCGTGGGGATACTTTGTTTCACATGGAGTGATCACACGTGCCGACCAGGTTCACATTGCGTACTCATGCACACCCATGCGACAGGCGTGGTCGGGCTACTTCGACTATATAAACAGTCCATTCATGGGCGGACTCTTGGGCTTTATTAAAAAACCTTTAACTAGTCTATTTTTGCATTACCTGCGACTTTGGGATTATGCAGCAGCACAGCGTCCGGACCATTACATTGCAATTTCAAAAGAGGCTAGGGCAAGAATATCCAAGTATTATGGCAGAGATGCCGATGTAATATTTCCACATGCAGAGGTAGATGCGTTTTCAAAATACCTTGCCAATCACCCCAAAACAGTCAAAAAAGACTATTATTTTACGATATCGAGACATATTCCGTATAAGCGGATTGACCTTATGATAGAAGCCTTTAAGAAGCTTCCGGACAAACATTTAAAAATAGCAGGAGACGGCCCCGAAAGAGCCAATTTGGAACGTTTAGCGGACAAAGCACCAAATATAGAGTTTTTAGGATATGTTAGTTCTGAGGATAAACTACGGCTTCACGCAGAGGCAAAGGCATTCTTGTTTTGTGCACATGAAGATTTTGGAATAGTAGCGGTTGAGGCGCAAGCTGCAGGCACCCCAGTTATTGCTTTTGGCAAGGGTGGGGTAAAAGATACGGTAGTGGATGGTAAGACAGGCGTATTTTTCAACGAACAAACACCGGAATCACTTATTGCTGCAATTAATCAATTTGAAAAATTGTCGATGGAAGGACATTTTAAGCAACAGGACCTTTTGGAAAGTGCCGGGCGTTTTGGTAAAGAGAGGTTTAAAAAAGAAATTTTAGAACATGTAACATCGAAATTATGCGATCGGTAGTCCAGTTTGTACGGTCAGTCAACGAGATTATAAAGTCGACGGACGAAAACAGAGAAGTCGTCTGAGTCCCTAGAGGGGGTCTTTTGAAAACCCTTGTGTTTGGGGACGAGTTAGTGTACAAAAATGTACACTAATTTGTAACGGAATCAGGGGGTGTCAAAAACATATCGGCTCCTCCTTTCACCCAATTCAGTTTTTACAATAAAAGAGATTAGTGATTTGCTAGCCATTTCCGACCTTAACACATTAAAAGTAAGAATTTATCGCATGCTTAAGCATAATCAGCTATTCCCAATAAGACGGGGACTTTACGGAGTAACAGGAAAACCCATTAGAAAGTTCGAGCTTGCAGTAAAAATATGTCCAGATTCATATTCCTACATATCCTTCGATACCGCTTGTTATAAACATCAACTCATTTATGATTGGAGTGGGGTTATTACGGTTGCATCAAGCCGTTCTTTTAATTTTGTCTATCAGAATATTCTTTATAAGGGGATAAAACTTAGACCCGACTTGCTTTCATATAGAACAGGCATCATTACGGTAAAATCGGGCTCACACTCGCTCTATAATATTGCTTCGCCCGAGCGGGCGGTGGTAGATACCTTGTACCGTTATGGAGATGTCGAGTTTGATGATCTTTTTACCTTAAATTTTTACAGATGTAATAACATCGCGGGAGGGTTTGGTAAAAAAAGGCTTTTAGTTCGGTTGAATAAACTTGAGGAAAGTGTTAAAAGACTCCTAATCAACCGGAACGATTAATTTGAAGGTATTCCAACATGAAAATAATTGTATTTGCGGGCGGTGGCGGTAAGCGATTTTGGCCACTTAGTCGCGAAAAGCTTCCAAAGCAATTTGTTCCAGTATGGGAAGGGAAATCAACACTTCAATTAACAGTAGAAGCAATCCAACCCGTTTACGGCTGGAACAGTCTTTTTGTTGCTACAGCCGAAAAATACGTACCACTTGTCCAAACACAAATTCCCGAAGTTCCCTATGCTCATATATTTACAGAACCAGCCAGGCGTGATGCTGCCGCTGCTGTGGGTTTAAATTTAATTAGGCTTCGTAAGCTAGGGATTAAAGAGCCGGTAGCAATTCTTTGGGGGGACTGTATTGTTAGGGATACTAAAAATCTTCAAGAAAAGCTTCAGATCGCCGAAAACGTAATCTTGAAATCCGAGGCTAAGATTGTTTTTATTGGAGAGACTCCACTTTTTGCTAATGAGCAGATAGGATGGATAAATGTTGACGGTGTAACTAAATCTAAAGATAAACATCTTTTTAAGGAATTTATATATAGACCTAACAAAGAAGAATGCGAGAAAAATTATAAAACCGGTAAGTGGTTATGGAATACAGGGTATTTTATATCAACCGTCGAGTATTTGCTTAGCATATATGAGAAAAAATGTCCGGAAATTTACCAAAAGCTTGCTAAAATTGAAGCAGCCTTAGATACCGATAAAGAGGCTAGTGTCATTGCATCCGTATACCCGACAATTCCGGAAATGCATTTTGATCATGCAGTTCCATATAATGTTTCTTCTAAAGATGCCTTAGTTATCAAAACCGACATGGGTTGGTGTGATCCCGGTACATTGTATGCACTTAAGCAGCTTCATGCACCAAACGACAAAAACTATAAAACCGGCGAGGTTATTGATTTCAATTGTGTTGATTCAATGCTTATAAATCACGATAAACATAAGCTAGTTGTAGGTATAGGCTTAAATGGAACGGTAGTTGTTAATACAAAGGATGTCTTATTGGCTATTAATAAAGACCATATAGGTGATATAAAGGAAGTACTTGAGAAGATTCCCACAAAATTTAAATAAGCTTACTTAAAATATCGTGAATCAGCAGCTTTTAGATTCTGTTTTTCATGCATATGATATTCGAGGAAAGGTTCCGGAAGAACTAGATGAAGCTTTTTTTGAGATATTAGGAAAGACATTTGTTGAGTATTTGAATGCAAAAAACATTGTGGTCGGTTACGACATAAGACCCGAAAGTAAGGGTTTTCACGATGCCTTTGCAAAAGGAGCAATATCGGCGGGCTGTAATGTTACAAGTATAGGCGAAATAGGCACTGAACTTCTTTACTTTGCGGTAGGATCCAACCCAAAATTTGACGGAGGGGTAGTTGTTACTGCATCACATAATCCAGCCGGTTGGAACGGCTGTAAGCTTGTAGGTAAGGACGTTAGTTTTGTGGAAATTTCTAAAATAAAGAACTTAATGAGCTCGAATTTGATAAATGATTCTGAAAATACAAACGGAACTTATTCTGAACTTGATATTTTTCCTGCCTATAAATCCAAGGTGCTATCGTTTTTAGGGGACGTAAAAATTAAACCGATGAAAGTCATAGTTGATGCAGGCAACGGAATTGGGGGAAAATTGTTTGATTACATATTTAGCGACTTACCGCTTTCCGTTACCAGGATGTATTTTGAACCCGATGGCACTTTTCCAAATCATGTAGCCGATCCAATGAAAGAGGAAAATGTTTCCGAGCTTAAAAAGAGAGTAAAAGTCGAAAATTTTGACTTAGGAATTGCGTTTGATGCCGATGCTGATAGGGTGTTTTTTATAGATTCAAAGGGACGAAATCCAACAGGTGAGTATACGGGCGTAGTTTTGGCAAAGGAGCTCTTAAAAAAGGAGCCTGAAGATTCAGTAATAGTTCATGATCCTAGAATTGTTTGGCCAATTATTAACGAACTTAAAAAAGTTAAAGCTAAGGCGGCTGTGTGCAAGCCTGGTCATATATTTTTTAAACAGAAAATGAGAGAGCTAAATGCAGTTTTTGGAATGGAGATGAGTTCACACTTCTTTTATAGAGATTTTTATTATGCAGATAGTGGAATGATAACAACGGTAATATTTTTAAAACTCTTATCAGGTGGGTTTGATTTTACAAAAGAGATGGATTATTACTACGAAAATTACCCCAACTCCGGTGAAGTTAATTACACTGTTTCTAATGTGGCCGATGTGTTAGCGCAAGTAAAATTGGCTTACCCTGAAGGTAAACTTGATACCACCGATGGAATAGGCGTCTCCTTTGGCGACTGGAGGTTTTCCCTGCGTGCATCTAATACGCAGCCACTTATCAGGTTAAATGTTGAAGCAACGTCAGTTCCCTTAGTTATAGAGAATTTCAAAGAAATAGAGCACATTATCGACGGTAAGCGGGACAATATTCCTGTGCGAACCGAACTTAGATAGCTAAGAAAACAAACGTGTGTTCAACACAAATCTTTTACCAAGATGTAACTTAAGTTTACCCAAAGTTATGGAATACTCGACCAGTGAATTATTTTTTATCCAATTGCCGTCTGAATCAACACAACCTATTTCGTTCGAGTCTTTGGCTTGGTGAATCTGTTTTATAATGGAGAAGGGTCCAAACCTTTTGATTTCAGACAACCTTACCGTTAGCATGTAGCCTTGTGTTATCGAAGTGATTGCTTCTTTGTTAAGGTGAACCGATAAAAGACCTATTGGTGATTTTAAGTCGATTAGTGAACTCGTTTTAAATAATAAATCAACTGTTTTGGAATTGCTGTGTTCAAAAAAATCAAATTTGTTAGCTAAGAATTTGTCTTTTCCGTATCGTTTGTTCCTTGCTGACTTAAAGAATTGCTGCATTATTCCGAAGGATCTTCTAATGTATGCATAAGGTTTGGCAATCCACTGGATTGGCAGGTTTTCACTTTTATTTATAAGGAATTGATCAAGGTCATCCCAAATTTCTTTACCTATCGTATAAACACCCAGAACAGAGACTAATGCCTCGACAGAGATTAAAAGAGATGTATCAATTAGAGCAAAAATCATCACGATTAAGCCACCTAGAGTTAGTCCGAATAGATTTTTTTCTGTACGTGGATCCTTTAAGTATGAAGTTTGTTTGTGGCTTCCAATGTCTTTTACGTACTCTTCGTATGGATAGAGTGAAAATGAGTTAGCATCTAGTATTCTGCTATACGGATAAAAGCTTATAAGGATTGCAGTTTGACTGCCTTGAACGGGAAAATGTTTGGTATCAAAGGTTATATCAAGAATATTGGGATATTTTTTATTTGTGCTCAAAGTGATTACCATATTAGCTATTAGTATACATCTTTACAGGACAAAGTGCGATACGCCCCAATGTTGTGGTTTATTGGCGCATTAAGTGTAATTGTAACACCCATCGCGCGGCACATCAATCATAACACCGGGAGGGTAGGGGTGTAGTATAATGTGGACGGTCGCGTTGCGCGCCGTTCGGTACTTGTTTACGGTTGGCTGTTTTACCCTGTTGACAATTCCGAACCCCGTGTGCTATACTTAATCACAATCTACTATAAGGTTCTTTGATAAAGGTGTTTATAAGGTGATCTGTTCCCAAGGTTTGGTCGGGGTTCCCCCTCGTTACTGAGCCTTAGGATCAGATCACCTGTTTCTAGTAGGTTTACTGGCACTTTCCTTAAACGGAATCTGCCTCGTAGATTTTTTAAGAAAGATATACGAGGCCGGGGTCGGTTGGGGCAGTGCCGATCCCCCTTTTTCTTGACTTATTTTCAAATGTCAACTATATTAAAGACGTATATTTCACGTAAATATCCTGCTGATTCATATTTTTATGCAAAACTCTTTGGTGACTTAATTTAATTCAAGTGTTGTTTTTTATGGAAATTAAAGAGCTATTAAATCTTTCACTTCCCGATCTTCGTGACAAATCAAAAGCCGAAGGAATCAAGGGAGTATCCGAGCTTGCAAGGCAAAGTCTTATTAGTGAACTTCTAAGAATTTATACTCAAAAAGACGGTGAAATCTCTGTAACCGGAGTTCTGGAGGTCATGAATGACATGACCCATGGGGTTCTGCGTACTGAAGGACTTTTGCCCGGTAGTAATGACGTTTACATATCAGGTACCCAAATTCGAAAATTTAACCTTCGAACGGGTGATGAAATCAAAGGTCCGGCAAGGCTTCCAAACGAAGGTGAAAGATACTTAAGTCTTTTAAAGGTTGAAACCGTAAACGGTAGGGAGCCTAATAAAAGTGTTATTAGAACAGCGTTTGAAAAGCTCACCCCGGTTTTCCCCGATAAGCAAATGAAACTTGAGACCACAAAAGACGTCTTATCAACCCGTGTAATTGATCTTTTGGCTCCAATAGGTTTTGGACAACGAGCAATGGTTGTTTCGCCTCCTAAAGCCGGTAAAACGTGGCTTCTAAAGGATATTGCTGCCGGAATTGAAAAAAATTATCCTAATGTTCTTTTAATGGCACTTTTAGTTGGTGAAAGGCCTGAAGAGGTAACCGATATGCAACGAAGTATTAAAGGACAGGTTTATGCCGCAAACTTTGACGAAAAGCCTGACCTTCACACCAAAATATCAGAAATGGTACTTGATAGAGCTAAGCGACTTGCTGAAATGGGTGAAGATGTAGTAATTCTTATGGATAGTGTAACACGACTTGCTCGTGCATATAACATTGTAATGCCAACATCAGGTAAAACACTCTCAGGTGGATTTGATCCTGCCGCCCTTTATCCGCCAAAGCGATTTTTTGGTGCTGCACGTAACTTTGAAGATGGTGGAAGTCTAACAATTGTTGCCACCGCACTTGTTGATACAGGCAGTCGAATGGATGATCTCATCTACGAAGAATTCAAAGGAACAGGCAATATGGAACTTCACTTGGATAGAAAACTTGCAAATATGCGTATTTATCCTGCAATCGATGTTGTTGCATCGGGCACTCGAAACGAGGAACTCTTGCTTAAAGGTGAGTTACTTAATCAATCTTGGAGAGTTCGTAGAATGCTTGAAGCGCTAGAAAAGGGTGATGAGGAGCCTGCTCGAGTACTTGTAGAGCAACTTGCAAGAACCAAGAATAATGAAGAGTTTCTGGCAAAAATTGCCGACGGTAGTATGTAAAGCTATTTACCTAAAAGAATTTTCTGATCATTATTAAATGTTTCTATTGCTTTTAGTATTTCAGCTGTGTTAAGTTCGGAAAATAGTTTATTGCTTACGTAAACCGATGCATTTTCTGCTTTGCAGGAAAAGTGTCCCTGTAGGCTTGTTACCCCGCCATTTGTAATTACAAGGTCAATAGGTGGTAATTCATGAGTCCATAAAAAGGAATCTAGAGTATTTTCGTCAACAGAAGGAATTTTAGACTGAATTATGGCATTTACGGCTTCGGTAATCTCATTTTTCCCTGAATAGTCAATTGCTAGGGTAAATGTAAGTTTTTTATTGTTGCGGGTGTTTTTTTCAACCTTTGCTATAAGTGCAGAAAGCTCGGTCGGAAGACGATTTCTACGTCCGATAACTTTTAGTCTAATGCCAAACGTATTAAAGAATGGTTGCATAAATTCAATCCACCTGTGCGTAAGATGTAGCTGGCTTCTAATTTGATCTGTCTTTAGTTTCCAAACCGATGAGTGCATCTCTAATATTGTCAAATACTTGATTTTTAGCTTTTGAGACAACTCGATAATGGTTTCAAAACTTCTTTGGGTACGTCGCAACCATGGAGTGAGGGGTTTATAAAGCTCTTTTCCCCACATAATCATCTCGATTGGAAGGATTGCAACATGAGTTGGGATTTTTTTGTACTTAACCGGCTCGATAATTTGGGTTTTATGTGTAGGGGAAGGGGATATAACTGTTGGATTCCATGTCGGGTGATCTATCGTCCTAAAGTCGTTATAAATTTTATAAGGGTCTATCCATGAAACATTAACTTCATTAAGATCAAACTCTGCTGTTTGCCTGTTTAATGTATCAAGAAATTCGGAAAGAACTGTTTTTGTACCTTCTGCGTGGATCTTGCAACTGTTATCCTGTTTAAATTGTGCAAATCCGACAATATTAAGCTTTTTTGCCTTATCCGAAACAGTTTTCAGAAAGCGCTTTTTGTTAATGTGTCCACTTAAGACTACCGTTATTGCGTGGAAATCGCTCAATTTCATGTCTAATAAACTTAGACTTAACGATTTTACCAGATAAATCTACCTGGTAGGTTATTAGTGGCGGTGAACATACAACCAATAGTCTCATAGGGTTATTTGGGATAGTGCGCTTGTTACAAGACCAACCAGCCAAAGCAACAATACAATATACCATTGGGAAAAGCTTGTATTATGTAGAAAATACTTGTAAGCAAAGAGAATTACTGTATTAATCATAAAGACGGTTAACGCTCTGTTACCTAACTTTTGGAGCAGGTCCAAAATCTTTTGAACCCACTTGTGTTTTATACTTTCAAAGATTGAAATTGCAAAAAGAATACCGTAGGTAAAGATTAATCCGTACATTAAAAATTGGATTGACGGTGGAAATCTGCTAAATTGACCTACTAATTGTGAAATGAAATAAAAGATAATTGTCAAAATTAAACCCATTGACGAGAAAACAGACTTGTCGCTGTTTTTTGTACTTAGCGCATAATTTATTCCTAAAAGATATATTGACGAATAGAAAAGAACTGGGAAGTAGTGCAAGGTTTTGTATCCTACAAAAAGGCTTATAATCGACGATTCGGTGAGTAGTTGAACAGTAATTGACCCAAGAATATAAAGTGCGAACGAAAAGAGCCCGAGAATAAATGGATTTTTTGATATAACCGTGGTTAATCTTGGAATGATAAGTGTGATTATTAGAATTAATGGGAAGGCTATGAAGAATTCGGTAAAAGGAACTATCTTAGAAAAAGTAAGAATTTGCCAGAATATACCTGCAGTTAAGGATCTGTGCTCTGTATATCGCCCTAAAAATGCAAGAACGTAATAGATTAAAAGCCATAAACCCGCACGTTTTAAAAGCTTGTTTCGTTTCTCTTTGGTGGGGTTTTTCAGGAAAGAGTAGTAAATTGCAGCACCAAAGCAAAAAAGAAACAGCGTAAATGAGATATTCCCACCAATATCACTGAACCACAAAAGGATATTGTTTGAAAAGTCGTGGAAAAACACTACCGAATGGGTATATGTCATGGTGATAATTGCAACGGCCCTTAATATGTCGATTGTTTTATCGCGAGTGGTGGAGGTAGTTTTCTTTGCCATTTAAAATTATACCGTAAACACCTTAAAACTGTAAATGCTGGTTAGTAAAAGGCTGTTCCCTGCCACACCCTTAATATACTACTACCGCGGTATTGTTATAAACCGCCCAAAGTCTGGTAAATGTGGCAATGTCGTAAATACGACCTGCACCACGCCATGGATCGTTTGTAATCATGTGGGTAGGGTTTTCAGCCGGACCGATAAATCCAATTACAACTTCGGAGTGGGTTCCGTTAAGTCCGGTAATTGTTTGTCCGCCTGGTGTTACCCAGGTTTTCCAGTAAAAGGTACTCCAGTCGTTGTGCCACCAAATGATTGCCAGATCACCATTTTGAATCATTTGTGTAAGACCCTGAACTGTCCAGCCCTGCTTTATTTCAGCAGGTCGATACTGGGATACAAGATCATATGCCGGTTCCCAGAATATGCCAAAAAACTCGATCCAGTCTTCATGTGGATTTCCTCCCGTTCCTTCGGATTCGTTTAGCCATTGGCCAATTCCAAAAGCATTTTTAACCCCTTGTTCTCCAAGATATACGCCGTAGTATCCAAGTACCATGTTAGTAGCTTGCACATTACAGGTAAATGATTCCGTTTGCTTATACCAGGGTACTCCGGTAATTACGGTTCTATCTGATGCGGTTGTAAATCTAATGGAATATGGCGTAGAAAGATCAAGTCCATAAATTGATTTTACTCCTGCCGAAACTGTGGCCGTGTAGGTTGTGCTGTAGGCAAAATTGGCTCCGGTGGTATAGTTCATGGTATTTCCATTCCACGAAAAGGTTCCTGCAATATATGGAGAAATTGTAAAGTGCTGCTGGGCAGAGGCCTGATCAACTTCCTGATTAAATACAATACTTATTATTCTGTTATCTACTTTTACCCCAGTCGAATTTGCTACCGGAGTTGTTTGCAATATTCTGATTTCACCGACTGTTGAGAAAGATAGAACAATTTCGTTGTCACGTACACCACCGTCTAGGTTATGGAATCCGGGTGCAATTCGGATTGTATAAGTGGTGCCGTAGGGTAAGGGTGCATTAGGCATAAAGGTAAGGGTATTTTCTTCCCAGGATATCGAACCGTCAATGGTTGGTTCAATGGTAAATCGTTCCTCAACTTCTTTTCTGTTTACGTCACCGTCAAACTGAATTTTAATTGGGCTATCAACTCTGGAACTCTCACCCTTCGGGGAATAATCAAGTAGGCCCGGTGCCGGAACTGTTTTAAATTGTAGTACTGTCTCTTCGTTGGTTTCAAGTGTTTCCACGACTTCACCGGTTTCAATGTTGTAACGATAAATTGTTTTGTATAGAGTGATTGTGTACTCTGTACCTTGGTCAAATGGTCGAGTCGGAGTTACAACAAGCCTTCCTTCTGACGTGGTTGTTGTAAATTCAAATGCAGGATTTGTGATAATTTCCCATGCAGTGATTTTTTCGTTGGAATTGTTTATATTAAAAATGATCGAATCCTCTATGCGGACTTTGTCGAATCCGTTTTCGGGACTTGTAGAGGTAACTGTGGGCATATAAGCAGCATAAAAATCTCTTGCATATTCATGATTTTCCTGTTTTGTTAAGCGCGAGATTCCGGTTATATATATTACGACTCTTGTTTCGGGAGCAATCGTTTCCTTAGGATAGAATTTTATTCTTCGAACTAAGTTTAGAAATGGAATATTTGGGAAACACTGTACGTATTCCCAGCGTCCTTCAACATTTGGGGATATGTTTTCTTTTAATTCTTCTACTTTGACCGGAACGTTAAATACTATCTCTACAGGGGTTTCTTGATCCATCCAATGTTCCTCAAGTTCAGGAATAGAGTATGCAATTTCAGGTTTCGTAAAGAACATGTAATATATATTTCCAATAATTGCACTAAAGAGAACAACGTCAAAAAAGAAGAACAGAAAATTCGCCCAAAATCTTGGATTTTTCGTAAAAAAGACCTTAATGAAACGGCCGATTTTTCTGAAAAATAATCGGACTTTGTTATCGGTAACGGCGATAAGCTGCTCGGATAATTGTTCGGGAATATGTGGTTTTGTACTGTCCAGTGATTGTTTTGATTTTTTCTTGTTGATTAATATTTTTATAATGTTTACAGTCAGAAACAGGGGGATTAGTACAACTGTTACCCAAAAAAGAGTCTCAAACAAATTTTCATTTAAATAGGCTGTCGCTTGTGTCATCTTACTTATCTCAATAGGTTATAATTATTGTGGGATTTGATCCCAGACCTCCCCAAGTTGAGATACAGTAACATAAACAACCGGACCGTTGTCATCGGTATACTTGTATTGCGAAATGTACTGTAGCACCTGGGTTATCTTAGGAAACTCCTGAGTATACCATTGAGGGTGACTCAGGTACAGTACCATTCTTCGTTCACTTAAAGGTGCATGATTTACCCAATTTTGTTCGAATCGCTCTTTCATCGAGTTTACTGGAAATGACCATGAATCTCCTCCATTATTTGCGACTTCCCAAATTGTTAGCTTTTGGCTATATTCGTCGGAGTTTGGATCGATAAGCGATGGGTGGTACGGAACTGTTGTAACCGGAAGTCTCCAGTATCCGCTTAGGTCGTTTGATCCAATTGAATATTCAGTTCTTCCCGAGGAATCAATTTTTATTCCCGAGTTCTGAACGGCTTTTAGGGTCGAAGCATCGGCATACCAGCCTCCGGCTCTGTAACTAACCGGCTTTCCTAAACCGTAGGCTTCGTATTGACCAATAGACCAGTTTAATATCTGCATGTATTCATCGTAGGTATAGGCTGAGCTTGGAACGTCGTAACCATCTTCATTATTTGCCCATTTGGGTTCTTTTCTTACATTTACGCCAGTTGCCTGTACTAAGTCGTAATACATGTGTAGATGCAATGCAATTTCATCACCGTTATTATCACGACGACCCTTAATCCAGTCTACCATCCAATCTTTCATGCCGGCATAACTGGAATTTATAAGGATTCTTGGGTTAAAAAAGTGTGTTATTGGAATTCCATAGGTTGAGCTTATTGATTCCATTTGGGTAAACCCGGCTTGAATAAAGCTTTGACTTGCCGGTTGTGCTTCCCAGTCGGTTGTCCAAAGTACATAAAGTGGGTAGGACACGTGAAAAGTTTGAGGTTTACTTTGCAGGTACAAACATTTTGATGTTACAACTGCTCTTATTGTATATGTTCCTTTGGGAAAAATCTTGGTATTAACTACACCATGGTAGTTTAAATCACCTGTGTTATCCATTATTGCTGTGGTGCCGTTTTCTTCGACTACATACTGGATTTTAATGTCGCTACTTGCTATCGAGGAATCAATTGATGCATAGACATCCATTTTTTGATCTTCGTCGGAAAATTCTTCTCCCACTAAATTCCAGAGTCGTTCTATTGAAACATTAACCTGGGTCGAGTTTGTAAAGCTTGTGTATTCGGTACAGGAAGGATCGTCGGTTGGGAACGGGATTGCAACGTTTTCCTCCACTGTTGTTACTCCCGGACCGGTTGGTAATGGGTCATTCTTTCCGTCGGTCGGATCGGGTCGCAGTTGAAAATACCCAATTATTAATATTGCAAGTGAAAGAAAAATTGGTATCCACTTGCTTTTAGAGTTCTTATTTTGTCTGTATAGCGCATCATTTCTTATATACATTTGCATTTTACGGCAGGAACAAAACTTATATTCTGTGTTTTATATCTAGTAAATAGTACACGTTTTTCGAAGATATGTTAATTATATCAAATATACGGACTGTAGGCTACTAAAGTAACAACTTATTTATCTTAACTTCTTTATATAAACTTTTGTTTGGATAGTTTACAACGAATCTTTTATCCTATACAATTAATAATTATGTCAAAAGTTTGGGATCAACACAAAAAGGTATTGCTGCCGCTGATGGGTGCCGTTGTCGTTATTTTGCTTATGGCTCTTACAGGATTTGGTACCGGATTTGATTTTGGAATTTTTGATAGCGATGGTTCCACAAAAAGGAAGACTTACAAGGAATATCCCAAAACTGTAATTACTTCAGGGTTTGACTATTCTGCAGTAGTTAATGTAAAAAATGTTGGTAGTTTTACAATTGATCTTTTTGAAGAGGAAGTCCCTAAGGGTGTTAATAGTTTTGTTTTTCTTGCGGAAGAAAAGTTCTTTGACGGATTAACAATTCACTATATTAATGGTGGAACGCTTTTTCAAACAGGTGATCCAAAGGGTGACGGATCGGGTGGCCCGGGATATACTTTTGTCGACGAAATCAAATCTAGTGTTGCGGTAAAGGCTTACTCTGTTGTTTATGCCAACGAAGGAACGGCAAACTCAAATGGAAGTCAATTTTTTGTTGTATGTTCAGGCGTTTCTTCCCGAAAACTTTCCGAATGGAATGGTGAATTTACCGTGTTTGGTGAAGTTACCGAGGGAACTAAAATAGTCGATTCTGTTTGCGGAAAGGAAACCAACTCCGACGGTTCGCCCAAGACTGCCATAAAAATTCAAACGGTTACTATTAAAAAAGTAAGCTACTAATATAACTTTAACTGCCTAAATAATGAGTCCAGATACAGGCTCTAATGGCTCGCAACCCGACCCGGAAGCCGCCCAAGTTGAACAGCCAGCTGCTGTAGAGCAATCGGGAAATAACGCAAAATTAGTTGAGGCTGCAAAATATCAACCGACAAGGATTCCAGTAAATGCAAAAGAAGTTCTTGAAC
>JAFGLO010000013.1 GCA_016927995.1 Candidatus Dojkabacteria bacterium | reverse complement strand
TCCCCTTTAGTTATTCCTCGGAAGTGGTGCTAAGTTGATTGCAGTTTGGAGTAAGGAGAAGTTGAATTTTTAAAGGGTGTAGAAAATGGCTAAAACGTTTTCGAATTTTGATAAATTTGGCTTAGATAAATTTGCGGATGATCTTACAAATTATCTTCAAGTAGAATCTGAGTTTGTTGATGAAAGTTTTGTCCTGAGTTTAAATAGCGAATTCGGAAGTGGGAAAAGTACATTTTTTGAAATGTGGATGAACGAGCTTAAGGCAATTGATAAAATATTTGAGATTGTCTATGTAAACGCATGGGAGTCTGATTTTCAAGGAGACCCTCTATTAGCAATTGTATCATGCTTATTGGATATTGAGTACTCTGGCAAAAACTCAGAACCTATTAAGGAGAGTGCTGGAAAGCTTTGTAAATTTGCTTTGTCTATTGGAAACGATGTTGTGCAGAGAGTTACCGGGGTAGACTTCATAAAAGCAGGAGAACGTGCTGAAGCAGATAACAATAATAGCAAAACAAAATTAGGACATGCCTGTTTCGAGCTTTATGAACAAAGACAGAAGCTTTTTGAGGATTTAAAAAAATTGCTTTGTGAAACCACGAGGAATTCAGACAGATCTGTCCTAATAATTGTGGATGAGTTAGATAGATGCAGGCCAAATTATGCGATCGAGTTTTTGGAAACAATTAAACACTTCTTTGATATCAAGGGGCTTGTTTTTGTTCTTGGAGTAGATAAAAAACAATTGGCATCATCTGCGAAGGCTTTGTTTGGACAAGGTCTTGCTTTTGATAGATACTATCAAAAATTTGTTCATCGAAATGTCTATTTACCAGTTAAATCAGAAGCAATTCTAAAAGTATTTTGCAAAAAAATCATCAAAGAGTATCTCAGCAATGAAGCATTTAAAAAGAAAGGTCTGTTTTCTTACGCAGAATATGACTCTAATTGTGAAGATACGTTTGCTGATCTTTGTGTTGCATTTTCTTTAAACGCACGAGATTTACATGAAGCCTTACGTATTACGGCCCATGTTTTTTCGATGGTTGAGCAAAAAAACACAAAATTGATTTGGGGATTTCAATATGGAACATTTTTCATGAGCATACTCTCTATTAAAGATCGCTCTTTATACGAGAAGATAGGCACTAAAAATATTTCACCAACTGAGTTTACTGAATATTTAAAACCTCTGATGTTATTTAACAATACCGCTCTTCTGTCAGACTGGTGGGCGAAATTACTATATATTGGAGTGTTCGGATACAAGCCAGAAATATTGGAGTCAGAATTTATAAAGCTTAGTGTTTGGAGTAAATCCGAAGGAGAAGCAAAATTTGAGAATTACATAAGTGATTTTTCTTCTGCTTTTGGCCGTTTTGCTAGCGTGAGAACTGAGGCTGCTTTCTTAAGAATATATGCTGAATTGGAAGGGCTAAGAAGGTTCGAAAAAGGGAAATGAAATGGATATATTTTTCTTGATTATATGTTTCCTGTTTAATATCTGGTTACTTGCCTCTTTTTTAATTTGTATTTACTGGCTTTGTAAACCTGCAACATTATCATCTTTCAATAAAAGTCATAGAAGGACTGCTATAACAATCAACATAGGGGCATTCTTGTGTTGTTCCCTTTTCATTTTTGGAACACTTAAGTCAACGCTTTGGTATATTCCTGAAGGTTGGGTTTATAAAACAGATAAAGGTGACATTGGGATAGTCCGAGACGCTGTTGCAATAATAATTGCTTTGCCCGTCACTATAATATTAGCTTTAAAGTTTGAAGAATTTCAAAAAATGCATAGGGATATCGAGAAATTAGAAAATGAAGCTGAGCAGGAGAGTAAGGATGAAAAAAAAGTCAAACAAGATTAAGGCTATATCAGTTGAAGTAAAACGGCAAGAACTGATTAGTGAGAATAGCACCGGTGAAAATGGCACAGTTATGCCGAAGGAAATAGGCATACAATCCAACACACCGAGCAGCATTGTGAGTACTGGGATTGGTTTATTATGTACGGTGCTTGTATTTCTGCTTATCAATGGAATCTTGTTCGGTTTTTATGAAGCCTATGACTATTTACGTTTCGGGGGAGAGGAACGACTCATCAGATTAGGCAGGGACATCGATGGTGAACAACGGCAGCTAAATCAATTGGAGCTTGATATTGAAAATCAAGAGCAAGAGATTAAAGATTTGGAAATGCAAATTAAAGCCTGTAGTGACAGTTGGGAAGGAAAACCAGCTCTAATTAAACATTATTCAACCACTTTTGATTCGTATGAACTCAACCTTAAAACATACAACGAAAGGATTCTTCAACAAACAGAACAAGTGTCTTTATACAATGCGGGCGTAGAAAAACAAATTAGCCGTTGGTACATTATACCAATACCAATAAAAAGCTCTGGTCGATGACTTTTGTATATTTGTAACCGTATCCCCAGGACTTACGTCCTGGGCTGACATGTGCCGCCCCTTCGGGGTAATGGAATTTTTGTTAT
>JAFGLO010000012.1 GCA_016927995.1 Candidatus Dojkabacteria bacterium | reverse complement strand
AAGGTTTATCCGTTAGTCAATATCTAGATAGGCTTCGTGATCAAGGAGAGTTTCTTGATACACAAATACTTCGTGATGCTGGGGATAATGTAGGGTCTTTGATGGAGGGGTCTTGGACGCAACTTGAGGAGTATTTATACGGTGTTTCGGGTGTAAATAGTGCCGGGAACGGGAATGTTTTCGATTCTGATTCGTTTTGGAAAAATGTTGCCAACCTAAGAGAAAAAATTAACGATATTAGACATGGCCCTGTAATTTTTGGTAATGAAGTTACCTGTTTTGGTGATTGGCAAAGTAGGTTGGTAACTCAGGTTTTGGGTTGGATAAGTGGTGAGAAAGTTAGTGACATGGCTATGCGCGATCGTTTAACGTGTCTCAACCAGCTTTTGGTTGATAAAGGATATACTTTTCGGTTGGGTAGGAATGAAGAAATAGTTGTAAACGAAGGTGAAACTTGGACTATTAGGGAGGTAAAAACGGCCTTTTCAAAGTTAGGCTTGACTCCATTTGATTAGCAATTGATTGAACTTGTTTTACTGTTCAATTGTTTCACTATTTCACTGCTATCCCAATACAGTCATCTGTTGCCCAGTATGTTCTCAGAGAACCCCTTGCTTGTTTTGCTTTCTTGTTAAGGTGAATCTCTGCTCACATACCGGGCTTCCAGAGTATTACTTCACTGTTTTCCCCCCGAGCTTTCCATAAACTTTCGCAGCCCAGGCATAAATCTTTTTTCTATATTTTACTCCCAAGATTACGGCTAAAATTCCGATCACACCGGCTAAAAAGACTTTAACACTGGATTTAGGGGTCTCGTGACGACGGCCCGATGTAATTGCCTGTAAGTCTAGAACTTTGTATTTATAGCCGCACTTTCTTAACATTCTTATAAATACGGAATCTTCGGCGTGAAGAATTTCTTCGGGAAATCCGCCGTATTTATCAAAAACATCACGTTTTATTATCATAATGGCGCCACACTGCAGGTTAACACAAGTATTTAAGCGGGAAAGTGAGTTCCCTAGCTTTGTAAGGGCATTCATTACTCTTGCTGGTAAGGTTTTGAGTGACTCTTCATCGTATGATACGGTTGACGAGGCTACATCCAGCTCCTCTTCGGTAAATTGGGTGTAAGCTCTTTTTAAAAGTTGCTTGTCCGGAAGAATGACGTCAGCATCTATAAAGAAAAGAATCGGTTGTGTAGCAATTTTTGCTCCGTTGTTACGACCCTTTGCTGGCATTCCACCCTTGGTTATAATTGCACTAAATCTTTTGGCAATTTCTACGGTTTTGTCTGTGGAATTATTATCTGCAACTATAATTTCGGTAGGCTGAAATTCCTGACAACTTATACTTTGCAGAAGTCGTGGCAATAATAATTCTTCGTTCTTTGTAGGAATAATTATTGATATTGGAAGCCTGTTATTCATTTGAGTTTTCACTTCCACCTAGTTTACCGTAAATTTTGGCGGCTTTTTGTGAAACTTCGGAAAGTTTTTTTATTCCAAACCAGAGCGCAATCCCCATTATTACCCCTGCAATTGCTGAGTTTATGAGTTTTTTAGGAGTGTCAAATCTTCTGCCGGACAGGGTAATGTCTAGAGGAAGCACAGTATATTTGTATCCCAGTTTTTCCGCTCTACGGAAAAGCTCTATGTCTTCGGCGTTTTTCAGGTCCTCTCGGAATCCACCCAGGTTACTAAATACGTCTTTCTTGACGGCCACAAACCAACCACCCTGTATGTTAAATTTAGGATTTATTGTTGAGACTTTTTTAATCATTGTGTTTGTTTTGTCGGCAAACTTTGATGAAATATGAGTTTGGGCCTCTTCGTCGAGTCTGGATCTGCTTGATACAATGTCAAATTTACCTTTCTGAAATTGAATATAGGCTTCGCACAATGTATAAGGATCGGTAAGAAATGCATCGGCATCGATAAAAACAAGAACAGGTTGAGTTGCATGACTTGCTCCGCGATTTCGTCCCTGCGAGACTGTTCCGCCCTTTACTACCTTGTAACCAAACCTTTCTGCTATTTCACGGGTCTTGTCATTGGTGCGGGGACTGTCTGCAATAATTACTTCTGAAGGTTGAAACTCCTGGTTTTTAATGCTTTGCAATAACCGTGGTAGATATTTCTCTTCGTTATATGTCGGTATTATTATTGATATCGGTAATTTGTCCATAATGAAAGATATTGTATCATTTTCCATTGTTGATGTGTGAATTGTTAAGGGACGGGACAAGTCTTAAGACATGTCCCTACAATAATTGATTGATTTAATATATAATTCCCACATCTAATTTACTTTTCTACCGTAATGGCACTTTCCCAAGGACCATACGATCCAAAAGAAGTTGAGCCAAGAATCTTAAAGAATTGGCTGGATCGTAACTATTACAAGCCCGAATTTGATCCTAAAACAGGGAAGGTTGTCACCGTAGAAGAGCTCAAATCCGACGAAACCGAGACTTTTTGCCTTATTAATCCTCCGCCAAATGCCTACGATCGTCCACATATTGGGAACGTTTCCGGATATGCCTATCAAGACGTGTTTGCAAGATACAATCGAATGAAGGGCAAAAAAGTGTTAATGCTTCCCGGAAAAGATCATGCAGGACAGGAGGGTGAGGCTGTTTTTATTAAAAATAAACTTATGCCCGAAGGTAAGTCCAAAGCCGATTTTACCCGCGAAGAGTTCTACAAAATCTGTTACAAACATAACGAAGAAAACATGGATAAGGCTCTAAAAGATGAACAAACAATCGGGCTTTCATCTGATTTTGACCGGAATGTTTTTACGCTTGATCCCCGAATTGTAGATACAGTTTTAGAAACCTTTATTCAAATGTATAAAGACAACATGGTTTATAAAGGGGTTCGAATTATCAACTGGTCAACTGGAATGGGCAGTGCAATTTCCGATAACGACACTGCACGTAAGGAACGTGAGTCCGAGCTTACTTATGTTAAATATCCGCTTGTTCCAGAAGGTAAAAGAGTCTGGCAGCTTTCATTCTACAACGAAACCACAGTTGAGGCGCTTTTAAATGGCTCAAAAACAGTTGAAACAAGGGCACTTAACCCGGAAGAAGGGTGGCGGTATTTTGGCGAAATTAAATCTGATGACATAATTGTAGCCGTTAATAAGTCAAAAGCTTGGGAATCGCATTTGTTTTTTGTGGAATCTGTTCGTATTTATAAAGATGCAATCGAGTTTTTCAATAAAGAGGATTTTAAAAAGATATATACCGATAAGTCCAGAATTCCGAAAAGTGTTGATGAAATGATTACTCATTATAACGAATTAGCCGAAGGTTATGGTGAAAAACTTAGGAAAAATGGTGCAATTGCAATAACAATTAAGCAATTAAGCAACGAGACAATTAAGCAATGGGAATGCATTACCGTTGCAACAAGTCGACCTGAGACAATGCTAGGTGATACCGCGGTTGTTGTGCATCCGGATGATGACAGATATAAAGATTTGATTGGAAGGTACGCACTTCTTCCTCTTGTAAACAGATCAATTCCTGTTATTGCAAACAGTAAAGTTGACAAAGATTTCGGTACCGGTGCAGTTAAGTTGACCCCAGCTCATTCGCCCGATGACTACTACATGACACTTGAGTGGAGTGCACTTGGAAAACAACTTGAATGCGAGAAGAATAATGACGGGAAGGTAAGAACCGATGCGTTGGGGTATGTTAGACCCGATGTGTGGAAGGAAATTCGTAATACCGTTGGCGAAATTGATTACATAAACGTTATCTGGAAGGACAGTAAAATGTGTGGACCAATTGGAAAGTACAAGGGATTAAATGTTGACGCCTGTAGAAGTGAAGTTTCAAAAGATCTTGAAAGGCTTGGTTTAATAGAAAGGGTAGAGAAAATAAAACAGAATGTAACAATTTGTGATCGTACAAAGTCTATTGTGGAGCCGATAATGAGTAGCCAGTGGTTTATCGATATCAACAAGAAGAATTTTAAACAAAATGCGATTAAGGCTTTGCAAGCCGGACTAGAGGATCCAAGTTCTGAGATAGCTGTTAACGTTCATCCGTCAAATATGGCTAAAAAAGCAATCTACTGGCTCAAAAACCTTAGAGACTGGCCAATTTCTCGGTCAATCTGGTGGGGATACCGTATTCCCGTATGGTACAAGGGCGAACCCTCTGAAACGGTTACTGATTCGGGAAAAATACAGCAGACAATTGGTGGAGTGGAAGTTTCCGACATGAAGGAAGCGTACGACAAGGAGCTTTTAAAGGTTCAGGTGGAATCGCCCAAAGGGGATGGTTGGATTCAAGATCCTGATTGTCTTGACACTTGGTTTAGTTCGGGCCAATGGCCGTATGCGACGCTTAAGGCGTGGGGTATTTTAGACAAGTTCTATCCAACTGACGTTTTGGATACGGCATATGACATTCTTGAAGCCTGGGTTTGCAGGATGATTATGTTTGGATTTTACACCCAAGGTAAGCGACCTTTTAAAGATGTGTATCTTCATGGACTTGTGCGTGCAGAAGATGGTCAAAAAATGAGTAAGTCAAAGGGAAATGCTGTTTCAATCGACGATATCATTGAAAAATATGGGGTTGATACTTTACGAATGTTTTTTATATCAGGAAATAAGGCTGGTGCCAGCTATAATGTTGATTACAACAAAATCGAGGGATACCGAAGATTCTTAAACAAGCTTTGGAACGCAAGCAAATTTGTTTTATCAAATTGTAGGGATGGGTCTTTGACCCGTCCTGTGGATTCCAGCGGCATAAAAGAGGCATCCAATAAACAAATTTGTGAGCATGTAGCCGCATTACAGAAAAAGATTGCCGGGCTAATGGATGATTTTGAAATAGGCTTGGCCCTTTACGAGCTTACAAATGAATTTTGGCACAGCTTCTGCGACATTCACATTGAGGCATCAAAAGCACATATTTACGACAAGCGTGACAAAGAAACAAAAGAAGTGTTAAGTTCTCCAATGGAAGAAGAGAAGGTCGAAACCGTGGCCACCTTAACCTGGGCGCTTAGGCAGTATCTTAAAATGCTTCATCCGTTTATTCCTTTTATCACTGAAGAGCTTTGGCAAGGAATTTATGGGGAAGAAAAAACATTAATGTTTGAGAAGTGGTAATTGAGTTCTACACAAGATTTTGGGATTAATATTGGGACGGCGTTCTATTCACAGTTTTCCGTAACCTTTTCCCGTCTTTTGAAATTTAGAAATAAGCTTCAAATACTGATTTGACAATAGGAATATATATATATACTTGATCAAGGTTAGTTTTTTAAGCAAGATCGTCAGTATGGGCAACATTGAATCCTGTTCATTGGTTAAGAGTACAGACCAAATGGGCGTTTACCGTGTTGAGTGGGACGGTGTTGAAAGTCCGATCGAGAAGGTGGAGGTGGGAGTTTCGGGTATTAAATTTGGTTTAGCTTGGGGCCGGCTTCAATTTTTGAGTGGAATCTCGGGCACTCAAATAATTCTTGATGTCACTGATGAGTCTCCTTATACTCTTTTCCTAGGTTATGACGCAGGTGAAGCGTACATTGATATGCAGGCAAATCAATTAATGATTCGGTTAAATCCGGCTACGCGTCCAGAAGGCTTGGAACTTTTCCTGTCGGGTGTAATTCGTATGGCCACGGCAGTAGGAACTGCAATTCCATTTTCATCAGGAAATAAGGCTACCAAAATGACAGAAATTATAACGGATTGTGGGGAACTTTTTACTGCTGCGTTAACTTCTCGATAAATCCGTCCATGATTTTGGGCAAATTTGTGGAGTGCGACTCCATAAATTTGACTGAATTTGTGGAGTGTGGTATCGTGTTTTTATGATAAAGCGAATTTTTGACCTAAGCAAATTAATAAGAAGGGGCAAAGTATTAATAATGTATGGGCCAAGGCAGGTTGGTAAGACCACCTTAATAAAAAGCTACTTAGATACCACAACGTTAAAATATCGATACGATACTGGCGATAATGCTGAACTATCCAAAGAGCTGGCAAAATGCACTTATGATTCTACTGATAATCATGTGGAACATTATGAACTGATTGTTATTGATGAAGCTCAAAAGATCCCTAATATTGGAACAGCGCTAAAGCTAATGGTGGATAGATATCCTAACAAGTTTTTTATTGCTACCGGCTCATCTTCCTTTGATTTAGCAAATAAAACAGGTGAGTCTCTAACGGGTAGAAAAAGACTTCTAACGCTGTACCCAATATCGCAACTAGAATTAAAAAAAGAATATGCGCCGTCCGAATTGCATACAAACCTAAAAAAGTACTTAATTTATGGTACTTATCCTGAGGTAATTTCATTAAAAACCGATTCAGAAAAAGAGGAGGTATTAAAATTAATAGCCAATTCATATTTGTTAAAAGACATTTTAGAGTTTGATAGAATCAAAAACTCTGAAAAAATCTACAATCTTCTCAAACTGTTGGCATTTCAGGTAGGGAGTGAAGTGTCCGCAAATGAACTGTCAAGGCAATTAGGAATTGATACCAAAACAGTATTTTACTACCTGGATTTATTAGAAAAGTCATTTGTAATATTCTCTTTGTCAGGATTTTCAAGGAACCTGCGAAAAGAAGTGACAAAGACATCTAAGTATTACTTTTACGATAATGGTATTAGAAATGCTGTTATATCCGCTTTTAACAGATTAACTGATAGAAATGACATCGGCCAGCTTTGGGAAAACTTTATTATGATAGAAAGGATGAAACGCAATAATTACATGGGATTTGGTACAAATTATTATTTTTGGAGGACGTATGAACAACAAGAGATTGACCTTGTCGAAGAAAATAGTGGAAAGTTGTTTGGATATGAGTTTAAGTGGAATGATAAAAAAGTAAAACCTCCTAAATTATGGTTGGAAACATACAGTGAAGCAAGCTTTAACCTAGTTAATAGGGATAATTACCTAGACTTCATAGCCTAGTTGTTGAGTTATCTACCTACTTAATTGTCTACCAACTCATCAATAAAGCCGTCCATAATTTTGGGTAAATTGTGCCAGCTTTTTTTAATGCGGTGATCGGTTACGCGATCTTGTGGGAAGTTGTATGTGCGTATCTTTTCTGACCTATCGCCTGTGCCGATTTGGCTTGAGCGTTGGCCCTTTAAATTTTCCTCACGCTCTTCCTTTTCGCGCTGGTAAAGTTGTGACTGTAACATCTGCATGGCTCTAGCCCTGTTTTGAATTTGGGATTTGTTCTCTCGACAGTTGATTACAATTCCGGTAGGTTTATGTGTAAGTCTAATTGCGGAATCCGTAGTGTTTACCGATTGCCCCCCGGGTCCACTTGATTTACAGGCCTCGACAATGATATCGGTAGGATTTATCTCAATCTCAATGTCGGAAAGTTCGGGCAGAACTGCAACGCTAGCAGTAGAAGTATGAATTCTTCCCGAGCTTTCGGTTACAGGAACTCGCTGAACTCTATGAACACCCGACTCTCTAAGTAGGGTTTTGTAGGCGGTATCACCCTCAAACCTAAGAACAGAAGATTTAATTCCACCTGATTCATTTTCGTGCTCATCCAAAACAGAAACTTTCCAACCCTGTCTTTGTGCAAATAATGTGTACATTCGTTTAAGGTCGCTTGCAAAAATACCGGCTTCATCACCACCGGCTCCTGCTCTAATTTCAATAATTGTGTTGCTAAAGCGATCCTCGTCGCTAGGGTTTAGCAGCTTGGATATATCTGTTTCGAGCACAGGGATAAGGCTGTTAAGCCGGGAGATCTCTTCCTTGGCAAAGGTGGCCATCTCAGTGTCTGTGCTATTTTGCAGTGACTTCGCTTCATCGAGATCGGCTTGTGCTTTTTTAAGCTCATCTGTTTTGCTAGCAATAACTTCGAGGGTTGAAAACTTCTTGTAGTCGGGACCGGTAGCATTGCCGGATTCGATCTTTTCTTTAAGTACGATAAATTCATTTTTAGTGTTTTCAATTTGTTCGGAAAGTGGTAGCATTTTCATAATGTTAGAATTATATGGTAAAATTATTGCGTAATCAAATTTTTTAAAGCTTTATCCTAAATGAGAAAGCTCTGGAATAGATTTTGGGAAAGAGGTCTGGATATGCTTCCGGGGCTTTTTGTCTGGTCAGTTCTTATAGGAATTTTTGTTGGGAGCTACTTTATTCCTGAAGTTGTCGCATCTTTTATTATCATTTTTAATGTCTATTGGGTCTATAAGACGTTCTCTATGGATATTGCTTTTGGCAAGACCTTTTTTAGATTCAGAGTGTGGTTGTTAATTAACTGGAAAAAACGTGTAGATTCACTTACAAACCGCGAATCAATAATAAATCACCTAAAATCCGAATTAACGTTTTTCTCTCAGATTAAACTACGTGATCTTTATAATCTTAACGGAAAAACCGGGGATTATTTTGTGAAACTTCCATTTATTTTTGAGATTCCCCTGCTTATTATCCAAAAGCTATTTGCTGTAAGAATTTTGCGAAATGAATTTGAGGACTTTGGAGAAGTAACCGATTCACAGGTTATCTGGAAGCCAAAGGACATTGTACACATAATTGTGGTTCCTTTTGCAAATGAGGGATATAACGTGTTACAACCGACATTGGATCACTTAGCAAAACAAACGCTTGATACTAAACAAATTTTGGTAGTACTTGCGACAGAAAAGGCTTGTCCCGGTGGTAAAATAATTGCTAAACGGTTAAAAGCAGAGTACAGAAAATATTTTAAAGATGTGCTTATTACAGAACATGAGCTTAAACCGGACGAAATTCGTGGAAAATCCGCTAACATGTGGTATGCGGGTGTTGAAGTCGCAAAGAAAATAAGATCCCTAGGGTTAAATGAGGATTTAATTACCTTAACAAGTTGTGACTGTGACTCACGCTTACCATTAGATTATTATGCAATTCTTACATATGAATTCTGCAAAGATCCAAATAGATACACAAGATACTGGCATGCCATGATGTCTTACTATGCCAATATTTGGGAGGTACCTTTTTATATTCGTGTTACAAACACACTTTTCACATTTACTGCGGTTGCAAATCAGTCGCGTCGTGGGCTTATTCAGGTTTCCACATATTCAGGTTCGTACAGGCTTATTAAAAGTCTTGGGTTTTGGACAAAGGACAAGATTCCGGAGGACTGGAACATGTTCTTTAAAGCTGTTTTTAAATATGGTGATAAAGTTAGTGTTGTTCCCTTATATACTCGAATAATGTCATACGCTGCAGGTGCCGATGGACACGTGAAATCAATAATAAATCAATATGAGCAGGTTAAACGATGGGCTTGGGGGGTGTCCGATGATTCCTGGATTATAAAAAATATTGTAGCTCAGAAGAAACGGTTTAAGAATAAATTGTACGTAGTTTTGCGAGGACTTGCGGCGGTTTATGAGCATTTTATGTGGCCGTTGTATGGATTTGTTCTTGGGTTTGGAGCGAACATTCCCCCTCTTATAAGTAAGAAATTCTCGTATTCGGTATATGGACAAACTCTGCCGCGTACTGCATCTACAATTCTGACTGTATCGCTAATAATATTCTTTGGTGTACTTATTTTGGATACACTTATAAAACCTAAACCTGCAAACAAAAAAGTCACATTTTTTTCAGTAATCGTGTATTTTCTGGAAATAATATGTATGCCAATAACAGGTATACTTTTTGGAACGATTCCTGCACTGGACTCGCACACTCGACTTCTTTTGGGAAAACGCTTGGAGTATAGAGTTACCGAGAAAAAATGAATACCGATAGATTATTCTTCCTATTGTTTCGTGTTTTCAAACGGATTCCGGGATATTTAATGGGAGGTTCAATTGTTGCGACCATTCTAATTGCGGTTTTTTATCCCGACAAAATTGTCTTTATATCAATGATTCTTGCAACCGTTCTACTTGTTAGATCAGCCACTTATATTTTGGGGCTGTTAAGAGGTTTCTTTCTTTATAAAAGGGAGAGTAAGATCGATTGGGAAAAAAAACTTTTGAGTATGCCTGAGTCTGACAAATTAACACATGTGATACTTATTCCATTTTACAAAGAAGGAATCAACATCTTGGGCCCGACCCTTGATGCACTTGCGGCTTCAAAATATGATCTTTCGAAGGTTTTTGTTGTGCTTGGAGTAGAAGAACGGGCGGGAAATTCAGCAGTTGTGCTTGCCCGAAAGCTTTGTAAGGAGTATGGAAAGATATTTAAGAAGGTTACATATTATATTCATCCTGCAAATATTGACGGTGAGGTTGTTGGTGCGGCTGGTGCTAACAGAACCTGGGCCTGTAAACAATTTGTTTTGGAATTTGCAAATAAAGACAGTGAAAACTATCTGCTTACCACTTTTGACTGCGATTTAAGGGTGGATCCTTCATTTTTTGCTGCTTTAACTTGTAAATATCTTGCCAATAAGGATCGTAATAACTGTTTTTTTGCTCCGGCGGTTTATCTTTATTCTAATAATATTGAAGATGTTCCATTCTTTGTAAGATTAAAAGGCAGAAGTACGTCGCTTGGGTGTTTATCAAACTGGGGACTGGGTAAGCGTTGGGCAACCACATTTTCGGTATATTCAGCGAATTTAGCAATGGTGATAAAAAATGATTACTGGGACCCAAGTATAGGAATTGATGATACACCTTTCTTCTGGCGGGCATATGCAAGACTGGGAGTTGAATTTAAGGGGTGTCCAATTTTTCTTCCCGTTCATTCAAATGCCGTCAAGAGTAGCGGAATAATAGCGACCGGTTCGGCGTTGTACAGGCAACAGCTTAGATGGGGGTGGGGAGTGGTTTCAATTCCGGTTTTCTTTTCCGAGCTTTCAAAAAAAATTTCATTACCTACGTTAGTAATCGGATGTTGTAGGTTATTTTCAGTTTATTGGTTGTTGCTCTTTTTAACCTTTTATTTTCTTTTGTTTTTACCTGCTTTTGGCTTTATTGAGCGGTCTATACTTCTGGCTATATTTAACCAGGGGTTTGGAAGTATTAGCATTGTCGGTACAATATTTATTTTGGTTAGCACGATTGTAAGCGGGTTTTTATACAAGCCTTATGGCATTATCTCTGTCAAGGGTATCCTCAATTTTTTAATGGAGGTACTGGGTTCGTATTTTACGGCGATTTTATTCTTCTTTATTCCCTTTGTACATGCTCAATTTGAAATGATGGTAAAATCAGATGTGCGTAAAGAATATTATGTAAGCGAAAAATAATTTTGCTAGACCGTACTTAATGGAAATTTTGGGAAATATTCAAGAATTTATAAAAAAATACAAATGGTTTTTCTTTTCGTTCTATACGGTTGTGTTGTTATATCTGATTTTTGTTACGAAACGGCTTCCTTCGCCGGACATAATTTTCGTAATAATCTGGGGATATGCCGTAATCTTTGGGCAGGGTAAAAAATTCGTTTTGGATTGGTGGCCATTTGCAATTCTATTTATTATTTATGAATATTCTAGAGGTGCAGCATCACTTATACATGAGATATTTAACATAAGCGTCCATAAAGAGACTCTATATATTTGGGAAAAAGCGCTTTTCGGAGAGAATATTCCTACCTACTGGTTTCAAGATCTTGTTGGTAATATTCCGACGGTTATTGATGTGTTTGCATTCGTTATGTATACGTCTTTTTTTTGGTTTGCTGTTGTTGCAGCCTTTATCATCTGGATTTTTAACAAAAAACTTTTTACGGAGTTTAAGCTAGGTTACTTATTTCTTTCATATGCCGGATATATAACGTATATTTTGTTTCCGGCTTATCCGCCATGGCTTGCCGCAGAGGAGGGTATAATTCAACCAATTAAACGAACGGTTTGGGAGGTGCTTCCTGCAGGAAAATCGGTTACGGCCGTTTTCCACGAGGTTGGATACAACCCGGTAGCACCGTTTCCTTCATTACATTGTGGATGGGCCGTATTTGTCGCCATCATGTTTGACAGGCTTTTGCAAAAGAAGTTTGGATTGTGGGCAAAGCTATCTTATTTATATCCGGTAGCAATGATTTTTACGGTGGTTTATACGGGTGATCATTATATTGTTGATGCAATTGCCGGAATAATTTATGCTTTTGCAAGTGTTTGGATTGTTTCAAAAATCTGTAGGATTAAACCTAAAAAGTTACTTAATATTAATAAATCCAAATGAAGCTACTTCCAAGGTCGCTAAATCTTAAAAAGATTGTGCTTGTTTTGTCCTTGGTGATATTTACATTTCTTCGGTTGCCGAGCCTTTTTGAGCCTGCCTGGTATGGTGACGAAGGAATTTATGCTGCAGTTGCAAACGAGATGAATAACGGGGAAATCTTGTATACCGATGTGTGGGATCACAAACCACCCGGAATTTATTTGCTTTACCAGCTTTCCGCTCAGTTTGGAGATAATCAGATCGTGGTTTACAAGTCAATTAACTTTCTACTTGGTGTGTTAACGGTTCTGCTTTCATTCCTTGTGGCTGTACAACTTTTTAATAAAAATCGAGATGCTAAAAAGGGTTTTTTCAAAAATATAAATATTCCTGTAATTCTAACTTCGTTGGGTTCTTCAGTTTATTGGGGCGGAACTTTTCTCGAAGGGAATATTTTTAACGCTGAGAACATCTTTGTTCCTCTAATGCTTTTGGTTTTTTATTTATATTTACGTTGGTCAAAAGTACAGTCGAAACCGATTGGAGTATCGCTTGGTAAAATGTTTATTCTTGGATTTTTGTCGGGAATTGCAATGTTTTTTAAGATTCAGCCGTTTTTTGATGCAATGGTTGTATGCTTTGTTCTTCTTATTGAATTGATAAGAATAAATAAAGGAATCAAGGGTTTGGATTTAAAAAAACTATTATTAAGCTATTTCATGTTTGGAATTGGGCTAATTCTTCCACTGTTTCTATCCGGAATTTATTACTTTGTCATAGGCGGGTTATCGGATTTTATTTTTGCTGTCTTTACGTACAATTTGGGGTACTCTGCGGCGCAACGGGAGTTGGGTACCGGATTTGTATTTTTTGAAGATGTTCTTGTCTCGCGAAGCGTTTTTATATTTATTGGGGTTGTAATTGCGGTGGTTTTGAGGTTTAGAAAAAGAATAACAAAAGAAACATTTTTTCTGCTGACTTGGGTAGCGTTTTCGTTTTTTGCGACTAAACTTTCGGGAAGAGCCTATCCACACTATTTTCTTCAGTTTTTAACTCCTGTCTTGATGTTTCTGGCGATGGGTATATCAAAGCTATTTTGGGAAAAATCACTTTATCTTGGGGTCCTTAAGTTCTCGGTTATAATTACAACACTGTATGTGCTTTTGAGCCTTTACTCAAATGGAAACCCGTTTAGCTGGGGATATATAAATGATTCCGTCTATTATCAACGATTTTACGGAATTGTATTTGAGCAGAATGACTACCAAGAGTGGACAAAAGTCTTTAACGGTGATCCGGAAGCTAATGAAGTTCTTAATTCTTGGCTTACTCCTTATGAGAACAGAGTTGTGTATATATGGGGTACAAAACCCTGGGTATACTCATTGGCAGGTTTGAACAGTCCTTCAAAATATTTAGTATACTTCCATGCCGAAGATTCTAAAGCTTTAGTTGAAGAGCTTACCGAATCAGAGGTTTCTGTAATTGTAATTGAAAAGGAGAAAGAATTATATATCGATCAGATCTTGTGGAATTACATTTTGACAAATTTTCAAAAAGTTGAGACGCTAAATAATAGTTATGATATGTATTTAAACTTAGGTTATTAAATAGTGAAACTGATTAATATAATAATTTCTTGTCTTAATGAGGAACGAAGGTTAATTCCAACACTGGAAGCCTATGTCGAATTTCTCTCACAAAATAAAACAAAACTTTCCGGATTTGATATAAAACTATACATTGTAAATGATGGTTCTATAGATCATACAGCTGAAGTTGCTAAGGAATTCATTCAAAAGCATAGTCTTTCTGCTGAGGTTTTTACATACAAAAAGAACCGAGGAAAGGGATTTGGGATAAAGTACGGTATGTTAACCTCACGAGATGCAGACCTTTATTACATGGCAGATTCCGATCTGTCGAGTCCATGGGAAACGCTTATAAAGCTTATCGAATCGATATCCGAGTCTGATTATGCAATTGCTATTGGATCTCGTTATTTAAAAACTTCCGACACTGATAATACCCTTGTTCGAAAACTTTTTAGTAGGATAAGTTGGTTTTTAACATTTTTCATTTTAGGGCTAAACTATAACGATACCCAGTGTGGATATAAACTTTTTACAAGATCAGCACTTTCTGTCTTTAAGTATCAAACAATAAATCGATGGGGTTTTGACTTTGAAATCTTGTATATTGCCAGGCTTTTAGGTTTGAAAATCAAAGAGGTCGGAGTAAAATGGAAGGCTGACTCGGATAGCAGGGTACAGTCAGGTGACTACATAAGAACCTTTAAAGAGTTATTAAAAGTAAAACTTACAAAATACGAAAGTCTTGATGACAATGACCTGTTTTCACGCGAGTTTTTGTGGTATTTCTTTATCGGAATTGCAGGTATTTTTGTGGACTTTGCCGTGTCGGCTATATTTAAGGAGATTATGCGTATCGATGCTTTGTGGGCAAATCTAGCAGGGATGCATGCAGGAATAATTAACAACTTTATTTGGAATCGAGAGCTTAACTTCAAACAAAAAGACAAATTGCTTATGCGATTTATAAGTTTTTATACAGTGGGTCTTTTCGGAATTGCATTAGGTTCATTCATCGTGTATATATTGCACAGCATGGTGGGTTACAATTTTTATACAGTAAAGATATTTTCGACGGTTATTGTCTCACTTATTCAATTTTTCCTAAACAAGGCCGTATCCTTTAGAAAAATCTAGAAACTACGATGTGATATAATAACAATATAAGATACTAAGATTTATTATGACAAAAACGTTGGAAATAGCCCGGATGGGGGAGCCTGTTTTAAGGCAGAAGGCTCAACGTGTAACTCAGCAAGAGCTAAAAACTAAAGAATTTCAAAATTTCCTGGATAATCTTATTGATGCAATGGTAGATTCAGACGGGGTAGGAATTGCCGCGCCGCAGGTTTTTATAGGTAAACGAGTTTTTATAATGAATCGTGGAAATTTTAAGGAAGGGGAGATTTTACCGGCGATTGTTATAAATCCTGAGTTTAAGCCCGTATCTATGGAAAAAGCCAAAGGCGTTGAGGGTTGTTTAAGTCTGCCCGGACTTGTGGGCTATGTTTCCAGATATAAAAAAATCAAAATTGAGTATTTGGATAGAGAGGGGGATAAAGTTTCCGAAATTATAAAGTTTCCACTTGCACGAATTTACCAGCATGAACATGATCATCTTGAAGGAGTTCTATGGATTGACCGTGCGTTAAAGGATGATATTTACTATTCCGACGTATTCGATAAATTGGTAGATAGTAGTAGGTAGTGGGCATTAATAAGGGACAAATCGACCAACTAGTGGTGGCTCAACTTGCTAATTACCTCTAAATTTGAAATAATTTCCCTATTAAGTTTTTACACTTGTCATGAAAATATTGCCCAAAATTGTTTTCACGGTATTCACGCTTATGTTTTTTAGCCTGTTTTCGTTATTTAATCCGGTTTATGCTACAAGCTCCGAACTTAACCGAAAATATATCGATGCCATCTCATTAGTTATTCCCGATATTACCGATGATCCTAACCAGACAATTACATTTACACCTGTTTCAGGTGAAACAATAGAGCTTCAAATCGATGGAGCCGGGTTTAATGCAATTTCAAACCCTTACAAGTTTAATTCCTTGACAATCGGCTCTCACAAGCTTGACTTTAAGTATATTGATGCAGCCGAGATAACCCAAACCTTTACTTTTTATATGGTTATAATTCCAAGGGAAGCCAGATTTAATCCACCCACCCTTGTGTTCGACGAAAATGCAGCCGTGACCTTTTCCGGAACGGCACTTCCATCTGCCAGTGTCGAGTTTTGGCTTATCGGAAACAGTGAGGTAACATACAAAACGGTTGCTGTTGACTCCGACGGAAATTGGAGTCTTGATTTATCGGGGTTATTAGCTTGTGGAAATTATCAACTTGTGAGTATGGTTCGTAAGAATGGGTTGTCAAGTAGTACCTCTGCCCCCTTAAACATTAGCTACTGCAAATCCGGTACGGCTGTAGTTAATAATGACAACTCCAACGATTTAATAGGCTTTGACTTTAATAAACTCTGGGAGAACCTTATTAACACGGTTCAGCAGCATGGTGGGATTGTAATTGCCGGAGTCGGAATTTTATTATTAGGAGTTTCGGGTGGATTAATCTATTCAAGTATTGCCGTAAAGCGTGTAAGAGACGAAACCAGAAAAATTCTTGTGTCGGCAATAAGGGGTGACGACAAACCTTCTCTAAAAAATGAAGCCAAGCAAGAACCGCAAGTGGTAAACGAATCTCCCAAAGTAGTAAACGAAGAACTAAACTCCAAAGGAAAGAAAATAGTAAAGAACAAAACTAAATCCGAAGAGGAAACACTTTCAGAAGCGTTGGATACCTCTTCTTCCATTGATGTATCGGGCTCTGAGGAGAAAGTTAAGAAAAATTTATTTGCAAAATGGTTTGGATTTCTAAAAAAGAAGAAGCCAATTACTCCCGAAGCTAAAGAAGAGCATAAAAATCAATACAATACTGAACTAAAAGAAGAAACAGAGCTCGAGAAACTTAAGCGCTCTTTAGAAGAGAGTAAAACAGATACCAAAGAATCGGTAAAGTCCGAAGAGAGTATAAAGCCCCAATCAGAAGAATCCGTAGATCATGAGACGTCTAAGCCCGAAAAGAAAGCCGAAAAATCTTCAAAAACCAATAACAAGCAAAAGGAAAAAGAGGTAAAAAACAAGCCGGAGCTTTCTACCAAGGCAAAAGAATCCGAAAATAAAGAACCAAGTGCAAGGCTCTCGCGTGATGAATTTTTAGAAAAGTTTAACCAACTTCAAAAGAGGAGTCCAAGCAAGGGTTCGAGAATAAGTCTAACCGAAAACGAATAAGAACATATATTGCTTAATGTAAGCGATAATCTATTGTATTAACGGTTAAGCTACTGGTGCGGGATTAGCCTGATCTCCCTGTTGTTGACCCTGAATCTGCTTTAATTCGTCGAGCAGATTTGTAAGCTCTTGGTCGGAATCGGCTGTATTTGGAACAGGAGTTGCCGCTGGTTCGGAAGATACTGTAGGAGGTGCGGGAACAGGTAGTGTTGATTCTACTTCCGGTATAGGATTTTCCACAACTGGTTGGGGTTCTATTGGAGCAGGTGGTGGTATTACTGATACTGGTTCGGGCACTGGTGAGGTTACGGGTTCAACAGGAGCTGCAACTAAAGGTTGTTGAACACTGACCTGTTTTTTTAAGTTTTCAATTGAATTGATTGTAAGATTTAAAATGTCTTTTTCGGTTTGAAAAGCTTGAATAATTTTGT
This sequence comes from Candidatus Dojkabacteria bacterium, assembly GCA_016927995.1. Classification (NCBI taxonomy): domain Bacteria; species Candidatus Dojkabacteria bacterium. Next base: position 10,836 of record JAFGLO010000012.1, on the reverse strand, counting down.
CCATTACTTCGGCGTTTGGACCCTTGTTTTCTACTTCTGTAACTAATGAATCCTTAACCATTTGCGGAGCACCGGCGTTTCTGATTAAAAGCAGAAGTTTCTGGCTTAGATCGTTACCGGATGGATTTCCGGAAACTGGTGCTTGCATTGGACTAGATGTAGTAGGCATTGTAGCCGATGTTTGTTGGTCAGAATTAGGATTAACCATAATTAGGGCAGTTTAAAACTTAAAGGGCACCCGTGGAAACGTGTGCCGGCTGGGGCAGCTGTAATGATTTTACATGGCCCTTTTAAAAAATGCAAATTTTGTTTTTATTGTCGAAATACACGGTAGTTCCAAAAGAATTGGTGCTGCAAAAATTTTATGTCTTTTTACACATTGTTTTATATGTAAAGGGGACTGTGCCGGGAAGCGATTTACATAGCGTTTTCACCTATTGTCGAGAGTATGGAATCAAGTTTATACTGGAGTTCCGAAGAAAGGTTTCCAAGTGAATTATCGATAAATCCACGCACAATAAGTTGTTGTGCCTTTTCTTCCGATATACCTTTTGTTTGCAGGTAAGCTATCTGTTCCTTGGAAATTCTACCGATTGCAGCTTCGTGGGACATATTTAGATTTGCCTTGTTGGCTTCAAGTATTGGTATAGTCTGAAAATTTGTATTATCTGAGAGTACAATTGCCTTACATTCAAGGTGCGCATTTATATCTGTTGCATTTCCGATCAATGTACCCCGATTTATTATTTTTCCTCCGTTAGCAACAACGTGTGACACGATTTCCGCTTTTGTCTGCGGAGCGTTTAGCTCAATTTTTCCACCAATGTCTATATCTGTATTTGGATGGCAAAAGATTACACTGTTTAATTTTGCACTGGCACCTTTTCCTGAAAGTATAACCTTGGGGTCTGCTTGAATCTGTGATACCGGATCCAAAATAATGTAATTACTAACGAACCTACCACCTTCTTCTACCTTTACGACGGTGCGTGGAAACACTTTGCTTGTTGGATTCCACACATGAATCATTGTGAATATTACGGTTGCGTTCTTGCCAACATAAATTTCTGTTATCCCGTAGTGTTTATTTGCCTTAACCTTGTTCTCTGCAAGGCAACCCGATGCAACGTATAGGCGTGTATTCTCTTCGGCGATAATAATATTATGAATTTTTTGGGTCAGATTTGATTTTGTTGTAACAAGACAACTCTCCAGATTTATAAATTCCGGAGTTTTCTGCTTATTGGGATTCTTATTTGATTTAATATAATACCCATTGGTATTGGGATCACTGGCTACTGTCTTTGTGATTTTGTCGGTTTCAATGGGAATAAGGTTCCAAAGAAGATTTTTAAGATCGTGTTTTTGAATTGCTGTCTTGATATCCGTGATTTCACCATTTTCTAGGGTTTGAATGGGTGCATATATGCAATCGTTATTTTCCAGTGTAAATACGTTATCAGAGAATCCGAGATTTGCAGATTTTATTACCTTTTGTATTCTATTCATATGTCTTTTTACAGTTTATGCATTTTTTATATCCATTTGTTTCTACTAATTTTAGGATCTTTTTTGGGGAGCCTTCGCATTGAATCCTTCCGTTTATCATTACATATGCTTTTGTTGCTTTTATGTGTTTTAGTAGTTCGCCAGTGTGGGTAATGATTAAAGCCGATTTTTTCTTGTCCTTTACCATTTCGGATATTAATTTCCCGACAAATGCAAGATTGTCTATATCTACACCCGAGTCAGGTTCGTCGAGTAAAAAAAGCTGATAGTGGTTTCGCCTTAGATACAAATGAAAAAGTTCCGACCGCTTGATTTCGCCACCTGAAAGGTTCGTGTTTAAGTCTTTGTCCAGAAAGGCTTCTACCGATGTATGTTCTGCAGCTTCTTCGATCTGATTGTATTTGTCTATAATGTTTTCTCTTTTGTGAGTTTCCATGGCTACCGTATGTAGGGTTACACCATCTACTTTGGGAGGGTTTTGTTGCATTAATCCGATTCCTTGTTCACTTATCTTATCCGGAGCAAGGTTTAGTATTGATTTTCCGTTAAATTTGATATCACCGGATTTGATATTATCAGGAATCAAGCCCATTATTGCCTTAAAAAGGGTGGTTTTACCGCAACCATTAGGTCCGAATATAATAACAACGTTTCCGGGCTTAATTTCAAGGCTTAGACCGTCCAATATTTTTCTCTTGTCTACATCAATATGGAGGTCTTTAATTGATAACATTTATATATTTTTTATTTAACTGCAGTAATTATACATTATTTAACCTGGGCTTTGTTAGTTTAGGGGATTAAGTGTCTTGTCATGATTTACAGGACTATATAAGGATGTAAGGTGATCGGACTTAATGTAGGTTGTGTGCGACTTGACGAAGAAGCAAGGCGATTGTGTACGAAAACTTGACAGGCAAGATTGGTTGTTGTAGTATATGTTAACTAATATGACTGCCTGAATCTATGCACAAGTCTCAAGAAAAAATTCTTGAATTAGCCCGCAAACAAGATATCTCAAAATTAAGTTTTAGGGAGCTTGGAAAGCTGATAGGGGAGCCCCATCCACAAGCGGTTAAACATCACTTGACGCAGCTTACTCATAAAGGGCTTATTGATACCGAAGGTGCAGGAGAAGTTCTTTTGGAGCTTAGGAAAAGGGTCTCGGCAGCAACTACCGATTTTGTAGATATTGAAGTATTAGGTAATGTTAATAGTGGCAAACGGGAGTTATTTGAGAAGCGAGATACAAAGCAGTTCCTAAAAGTATCAAGAGATATTGTGGGTTATGGTAGCCGGCTTATGGCACTTAGGGTTACCGGGCATCAAATGGATAAATCCGAGCTCGTTTTAGCCGAAGGAGACTATATTTTGGTTAATATTGATTCCGGGCTTCCCAGAAATAAAGATTATGTTGTATTTATGCTTGACGAGGGTTTTTATGCAAGACGATACTATTCAGAACATAGAAGTGGTCAAGTGACACTTGTGTGTGAAAGTTCCGAAAATCATCCGCCAATATACATTTCCAAGAGGGACTTTTCCGAAAATCTAATAGCGGGGAAGGTTGTAGGGGTAGTAAGGGGATACTAACGGTTTATTTTTACGACTAATCCGAACTCTTGAACTTAGGCTGTTGGGGTTTGTGCTCGTAGCTTTCTTCCCACCAATTGAATAGAAATTTTGCAAAGGATTTGCATAAATACTCAATGGGCCATTTGAGTATTTTGTCGGCAATGTCCAGCATTGTGTTTATTCTCCCTGCAAGTGAATGCGGTCGACCGGGAGATTGGTCTTGCTGAGAACCGCTAGGCCTACTAGAATAGTTAGCGAATTTTCAGGAAGAGTATCTTTAAATGCCTCGCGACCTCTATTATTAAGATCCTCATCCCAGTTTCTCTTCCATTCCCATCGAGCCTGTGCGGCAGTTTCTGTGGGTTTATGTCCTAGTAACCTGAGTAAAGATTAAGCCGTTGGTGCTTGTGAAGCGATTCTCAGAACTCTGTCAAACCAGTTATTACTTTTTCCTAAGGGAGAGATATCTAAAAGACTTAACATTTTTGACGTTTCTGGCATTGTATTGTAATGGGTTCATTTAGTTAATAGCGTATTATATCACAATGGCGGGATAGAGAAAAGAGAGGTTATAAAAGCATCGAGATTAGGTTGTTAAGTATTGTCGTAATATCCAAATTCCAAAGAAGAGCAGGAGAAAGATTAATAGAACGACTATTTTATGCCTGTTTTTCATAATACTTGTTTGATTTATTCCTTTGATAAATTAGTCCCATATTTTCTTGTAATCCATACTGCTATGGCTATAGTCATCATACTCATTAGGCTAGCAAACATACTATCTATCCGGTCACTTGTTGTAAAGAAGTTAAACGTGCCGTGCCAAAGAATTACGGGAATAAGATTCCATTTGGATGATTTTGCTAACCATCCAAGAACAATTGAGCCAAAAATTAATCCTAATATCCAACCAAGAGTTCCTATAACACCCATTGTGCCTAAATCTTTGTCATAAAAGAACACGGGAATATGCCATGGAGCCCATATTAATGCAGTGTAGAGCGTAGAAATTCTGGTTTTAATGTTTTTTGATAGTTCGGGTAATAAAAATCCTCTCCAACCTGTTTCTTCTCCAATGCCATAAAAAATAATCCAAATCAGCCAGATAAAAACTGGATTTTCTGTTGGGATCTTTGAATTAATTCCTAATTCTAACAAATTTACCCACTCGCCTGTTGTGACTCGAATAATTATCGAGCTTACAATGAAAAGGATTATCGGCATAGTAAGTCCAACTAGTATATACCTTGCCGAGGGTATTTTAAGAAATCTTTCAGAAATGAATTTTTTAAAGCCAGCCCACTTTTCGAAGATTAAGATTGTAATAAACGCACTAAACATAGGACCTAGTCCTCCTACGATATGAAGCCAGTTATTTATTTCATTGTGTTTGCCGGTGTTGGCAGAAATTATGTTTGGTAGCCACGTAAGCCATGAAATACCATAGGCTATTAGTATAAATGTAATTATTTTTTTGTGACTCATGTTTTGGGGTTCGAGATTTGGTTTAGACACTTTTTTAGATCTAGATATATAAACGAAGCCTAATTTGGGTTACCCGGATTGGAATCCGTTTGCCTGGTTTAGGAATTTCTTATATTCTCGGGGTGACTCGACTCGAACGAGCGACCTCGTCGTTCCGAACGACGCGTTCTAACCAACTGAACTACACCCCGAAAAGAACCAAATAGAACCTTGATATGGGTATTATCTCACGTCGATTTGTTAACTTCAATTTTTCTTAATCAATATGTATAATGATGTAAATCTAAATTTTAGGAATTTCCAATGGTCACCAAACAGAGAACACTAATAATCTTTAAGCCCGATGTAGTTCAGCGTCAAATAGTCGGAGAATTATTAACCCGATTTGAGAAAAAAGGATATAAGATAGTAGGAATGAAATTAACTCAAGCCACCAGGGATTTGGTGGGTAAACATTATGAGGACGATCCAGATTATTTGAGAAAGGTTGGTGAGTATACTATTATTGAACGTAAAGAACGTGGTGTTGATGTAAGTAAATTAGATCCGGTAGAGGTTGGGGCCGAAATCCGTTTGTGGAATATGGAGTATTTGTCATGTGGACCAGTTATAGCAATTGTACTTGAGGGGGCTTTAGTAATAGAAAACGTTAGAAAGCTTGCCGGAAAAAGTAATCCGATTGTTTCAGATGTCGGAACAATTAGAGCAGACTATTCACCCGATGCCTTTGTTTTAGCAAACGAAGAGGGACGAGCCACACGAACACTTATTCATGCATCCGATTCCGAGGAATCGGCCAAACGTGAGATTGCACTTTGGTTTAATGATGATGAGCTTTTCAATTATGAGACCGCAATTGAAAAGATTTTGTATGATAAAGGTTGGGTAAACAACAAATAATTATTGTTTGGTAAGCAGCTGACCAATCAATCAACCGACTAATCAACTTGCTGTGCCGTCAAGTTTCATTAAATTCCTGTTAAGAATTTGCGCTTATGACTATTGTAAGATGGTGGTATGAGCAGGAAGTTAGGCATAATAACAGTAGGAGTAGTGGTTCTGATTGCAGCAGGTGTTTTTGTCTTCTGGCAGAAGGGTACAAAACGTGAACAAGTATTGCTGCAAGAATTTAAATCAGAACCGGAAGCACAGGAAAACCCGTCGATTGAAGGGAACAACATTCCCGAAGAGGTTTTAAACATCTATATATCAGGAGCAGTTGGGTCGCCGGGTGTATATGAACTTCCTGCTCACAGTTTACTTATTGATGCAGTTAATGCCGCTGGCGGATTTGATCAATCTGCCGACTTGGGCTACATCCAGAGGTGTATAAATATGGCGGCGCAGCTTATTCCGAATGAAATGTACTACGTACCTTTTCTGGTTGATAACCTAAGCTGTGTTGAAAAAAGTAATATTAGTTCAGCTGTTTCTGATGCTAATACCAATGCCGGTACATCCGGAAAAATCAGTATAAATCATGCGACTCGTGATCAGTTAATATCTTTACCTGGTGTTGGTCCTGCAACAGCCGACAAAATAATTGCCGGTAGACCATATGCTGTTGTGGGGGATCTTTTAAATGTGAGTGGAATAGGTGAAAAGACCTTACAAGCAATAATCGATCTTATTGAGCCATGAAGCGGTTAGTAGGGAAGATTGTTAAATTGGGCTTTATTTTCATTGGGCTGGGTGTTGGGTTTTTAAGAATATTTGTTCTTCAGGGTCATTCTGAATACGTAACCCGGTATGGATTTTGCGGGTCAATTAACGGAGTTGTTGTTAAAGAAAATGGATTAAAAGATGCAAGTCAGAAGCTTGTGATAAAAATTGAGAGTATTGGTTTGGAAACCAATGTTTACGCTTTTGGTCAGGGGTACTTTGATTTTGTGCCAACCTATCATATTGGTGATAAGCTTAGTTTTAATGCTTGTCTTGCCGAGACTAATATATATTTGGCTCGCAAAAACATTTTCTATTTTTTTAACAATGTGTCAAATGTAACAAATCTAAAAACCCAAAATCCAATATATTTGCTAAGAAACCGAGTTATTTCAACCGTTGAGCGATTTCTTACCGAACCATATTCATCAATTCTTTTGGGAATGACGATTGGATATGTGGCCAAACTCCCGGCTAAATTTGAACTTGCATTAAGAAACACAGGAACTACACATTTAATAGCCGTTTCTGGCTACAATACTACTCTGGTTGCAAATTCGGTTGTGAATGGATTAACAGGGATATTTGGTAAATTCTGTGCAATAATTTGTTCGTTGGCTTTTCTTCTATGTTTCGTTTTTATTTCCGGGGGAAGTATTCCTGTTGTTAGAGCTTTTATTATGACGGCTTTTACTTTAGTAGGAGTGCTTCTTGGGTATCCCGTAAGCAAAAGTGTTGCATTTTTGCTAAGTATATTCATTATTTTACTTATCTGGCCGCAAAGTCTTTTTGACATAAGCTTTCAGCTATCGGTTTTGGCAACTGCCGGGCTTATTTTTGTTGCACCGGTTGTTGCTAGGCTGTTACGGTTCATTCCGACGTGTATTCGAGAGGAATTATGTGTAGGGATATCTGCAATGATTGTAACTGCACCGGTTATTGCAAGTACATTTGGAACAGTTTCAATAATCTCAATTCTTCCAAATCTTATCGTTAGCTTCTTTATAGAACTTATAACAATCTGGGGAGGTTTGGCTATAATTGTGGGGGTTTTCTCGCGGGGTTTTGCCAGTATTCTGCTATCACCTGTAATTATGCTAATGGCTGGATTTCGTGTTGTGATTGAGTTTTTCAGCAAATTTGAGTTTGCAACGATTCCAATAACCATAACGACACTTGTGTTGATTTTGGCTTATTCGTGTATTTTATTTTTTATTTTGATTGCTAATTATGAATAAAATCGTAATTTTTGTTTTACTTTTGCTTATCGAATCAATTTTCTCGTTTTGTATGGACTTGGTGCCGGATGTATCGGTCTCTTTTTTCGACGTGGGGCAGGGCGATTCGGCAATTATACAAACCACTCAAAATCAACGAATACTTATAGATGGTGGTCCGGATAGTAAAATTCTAAGTGCACTTGGTTCCACAAAACTACCCTTTATTGATTTAATAATACTTACGCATCCACATGCTGATCATATTAATGGACTATTGTTGCTTTTAGAGCGGGTTGATATAGGTTTAGTTATTTACGGGGAAACGGAATATGAAAGCTCTAATTTGTCAACGTTTTATACACTTTGTGATCAGCTTGGTATTTGTAGGTCAATTTTGGGGAGGTATGAGATTCGGTTATCTGCAAATGAAACACTGATTCTTTTTGCCCCACCGTGTCCGGCTTATGCAAATGTAAATAATTGTTCAATCGTTACTAAATTTTCGTATTTGGACTTTTCGGTTCTTTTTATGGGAGATTCTGAAAAAGATGAAGAACAGTGGCTTATAAAAAACTATCAAGATGATATTACTAATGTAGACGTGTTAAAAGCCGGGCATCACTGTTCAAAAACCGCAAGTTCAGAAGCGCTAGTTGTGCTGGTAAGCCCGGATGTTGCCGTTTGTTCATGTGGGGTAGGTAACAAATTTGGTCATCCGCACAAGGAGACACTAGACGTGTTTTACAAATACAATGTTAAAGTACTTCGCACTGATGAAATTGGAACAATTGTACTAAAACATTAACCTTTTTAGGCAAGCGTGTTCTTATCTATTTCCTGTGCTTTACCCATAGTTGGTGCTACATACACATTTACTATGGATGCAGGTAGTGATTTGCCTGTAACAGAAAGAATTGCTTTAATTGCAGCAGTAATATTTTCTACAAGTTTTGAGGTTTCCATGTCAGTTTTACCTACGGACAGATGAACAACGTAATCTTTGTCAATGGAAAAGTCTGTTTTTCCGCTTTGATACTGCTTTATTGCTGTCTCGATATCATCGGTTACTGTTCCGTTTTTGGGGTTTGGCATAGCTCCCTTGGGACCTAACACTTTTCCCAAAATTGCAATTTTGGGCATCATTGCAGGTTCTGCAATTGCAATGTCAAATGCGGTGAAACCTTCTTGTACCTTTTTTACTAGGCTTTCCGCACCGGCATCAAGGGCTCCGAGTTTCTTTGCTAGCTCTTCTTTCTTGGGGTCCGCAGTAAATACCACAATATTAACGCTTTTCCCAGTTGAATTAGGAAAGGAGACCGAACCTTTCATTGACATGTTATCCTTTTTTGTAGGGGTAAATAGTTTCACGTGCAAATCAATTCCACCGGTAAATTTTGTATATGAACTGGCCTTGACTGCATTAATTGCGCTGGTAATGTTCATTGCTTCCGCAGATACAGTTTTTTTCTTGTCGGCAGCTTTGTAATTTTTGCTTCTTTTTTTCATTTGGATCTTTGGGGTAAATTAGATTTCAACTTCGACACCCATTTGTTTTGCAGTGCCGGCTATGATTTTTATTGCAGCTTCAATATCGTTGGTGTTTAAGTCAACCATTTTCTTTTCTGCAATTTTTATTAGCTGCTCTTTAGTAAGTTTTCCTACTTTTTCGAGGTTGGGTACTGCTGAACCTTTCTTGATTCCAAGCTCTTTTCGAATATAGTCGGAAACCGGAGGAGTTTTAAATTCCAACGAAAATGTCCTGTCCTTGTATATCGTAATTATTACGGGAACTGTGTAGCCTGCTAGATCTTTTGTTGCCTCGTTAAATTTTGAGCAAAAGTCACCTGTGTTGATTCCGGTAGGACTTAATGATGGGCCAACCGGTGGACCGGGCGTAGCTTTTGCTGCCTCTAGGTATAACTTGTGCACACTTTTTATTTCTTTTGCCATTTAAAGCTGTAAAAATTTATTCTAGTTTGGAAACATCTTCAAAGTCCAACTCCACTGGGGTTTCCCTTCCGAAAATGGAAATAAGAACCTTAACCTTACCCTTTTCCGTATTACTGCTCTGGACGGTTCCAATAAAGTCGGCAAAAGCACCTTTAGAGATTTTTACGGCATCGCCGGACTGGAAAGTCTTTTGATAAGTAGGCTGCTTTTTGTCTTTAAACTTCATGATGTTATCTACTTCTTCTTTGGTGAGAGGCTTAGGTTTCTTGCCCGTGCTAATGAAACCTTTTACACCTTCGATGTTTCGAATTAATGCAAACGTGTCATTATCCATTGCCATTTTTATAAGAACGTATCCCGGAAACAGGCGGTCTTCCTTGATTTTTTGTTTACCATCTTTTACGACGATTTTTTTCTGTGTAGGTACAATAACTTCCGGAATTCTCTTTTTAAGCCCCAATGCAGATACACGTTTTTCAATTTCTTCTTTTATTTTGTTCTCAAGCATTATCTGGGTACTAACTATATACCACTGTGGTTTACTTTTGCTTGTAGCCATTTTTTGTTATTTAAAGTAAGTACTTGGCTCTTAATGATATGAACAGGAGATCAAGCACAAAGATAAGTAATACTATTAAAAGCGAGAAGAGTATAACAAAAACTGTTGTTTTCGTCCACTCCTTAGTGCTAAGCCACTCCATTCGCTTTAATTCTATAAATACACTGCTTATTGGGCTAACAATTTTTTGTATTAGATTTTTTTTCTTTTTCATGGTTGCGTATTTTAACAAAGATTCTTGTAATCGTCTATTAGATAACTGGCAGGCCCACCTGGACTCGAACCAGGAACAACGGTTTTGGAGACCGCTATTTTACCAATTAAACTATGGACCTACGTTTTGTCATTTAATTTTTACTTCTTTGTGCATAGTATGTTTTTTGCACCTTGAGCAGAACTTTTTAAGCTTTATTGCTGCTTTTGTGTTTTTGGGATTCTTGGTTTTTGTGTAGTTTATCTCTTTACAGATTTCACATTGAAGACCAATTATCACTCTTGCTGACTGTGCCATGTTACGTTGTATAAATTTAGATTACAAATAATAAGCTGGAATCGGGAATCGAACCCGAGACCCCACCCTTACCATGGGTGTGCTCTACCATCTGAGCTATTCCAGCCCTAAAGCTAATGTTAGCATAGCGGGCCTGTCCGCCTCTGGCGGGCTTATTCGCCTATGGCGGGCTTATTCGCCTATGGCGAAATCTATTTCGACGAAAGATGTATCTTACTTTCGCTAAGCCGAAGCTTGCGAGGCCAGAGTGCGAACGCCTTGAGCACGCAATAAGTTTTTAAGCCGACTATCGGACTTGCCGCTGCCACCATATGCAGCGGAAGACTTACTCCCGGTGGCAACCGGGATGAAAAAGAACATCGGTT
>JAFGLO010000011.1 GCA_016927995.1 Candidatus Dojkabacteria bacterium | reverse complement strand
GGGTTCGTCGGTGGGAGTAATGGTTAACTCTTTCTGTCCGCTGTAATCATTGTTATTACAGCTCTTGCAAGTTGCGTAAGGTTATACCGCAACTTCCGACGGCAGGTTGTTCCTTAATTTTGATAGGGTTCTTTGGTATAATTGGTTGCTCTTTTTAAGTCCCAGGTGGTGGAATTTCAGCCAGAGGCTGATTCGCCTTTGGCGAAGGTAGACATAAACGTTTAAACCACACTGGGAATGTACTGATCTTTAAAATGCCCAGGTGGTGGAATTGGTAGACACGCAGCGTTGAGGTCGCTGTGCCTTTAATAAAGGTGTGGAGGTTCAAGTCCTCTCCTGGGCAGTTTTGTCTTGATCCTCTTTGAATTGTGTGGAGGTTCCGTTTCTTCTTCCTCTCGACTGCCGTCGAGATCATTCTTTTGCAGTGCAAAAGTTCAGGGCTTAGCGGTTAGCCCTGCTCCTGGGCATTTTTGTCTTGATCCTCTTTTGATTGTGTGGAGGTTCCGTTTCTTCTTCCTCTCGACTGCCGTCGAGATATTTCTTTTGCAAGCAAAAGTTCAGGGCTTAGCGGTTAGCCCTGCTCCTGGGCAGTTTGCTCCCAGATGTTTACTGGTCATAGTCCTTATATTTCGATATAATACTTATAGGAGGTTAGATAAAAAATGGATGTTGATTTCTCAACCCTAGATAAACCCGAAATATTAATAACCGCAGGAGGTTCGGGTGGGCATGTAACAGTAGCTTTAGCCGTAATCGACGAGCTTAAAAAGCTTGGTGCAAAAGTAGAGAAAATGTTATTTGTAGGGAGTAATCTAACCGCAGGAGGCGATAGAATATCGGGTAGTGTAGAGCAAAAAATGGTTAGCAAAACGGACATTCCCTTTTTAGTAATACGATCGGGCAAGCTTCAGCGCAGTTTTTCATTACAAAGTATAGGGCTGTTGTTTTCAACTATTGGCGGTTTTATTGATTCATTCAAACTATTTCTAAAAGTAAAACCCAAATTAATTGTTTCTTTTGGAGGTTATGTGACACTTCCAGTATGTATAGTCGCAAAATTTTTTGGAATTCCCATAATTTTACATGAGCAAACAGCCGCAATTGGGCTTACAAACAACGTTGTAGCAAAATTCGCAAAGGAGATATTTGTAAATTTTAGAAGTTCAATCCAATATTTTGACGAATCAAAAGCAACTCACGTTGGGAACCCTCTTCGGACAGTTATTTTCTCCGACAGACTTCCATTATCCGAATTAACTAACCCACTCAAAAGACTATCAAGCCGACAACCCGAACTCCCACTAGTTTATATAACAGGTGGTGGTCAAGGTTCTCATATGTTTAACCAATTTGTAACTAATAATCTCAAACCTTTACTCGAAAAATATCGAGTTATTCTACAAACAGGAAGTAACGAGATTTGTTATGCAGACATGATTTCAATTAAAAAGAAAATTTTAAAGCTTCCTATAAAATTACAACGGAGAATTTTGGTAACCGACATGATTTTTGACGAGATAGGCTATGTATACGCAAATAGTGATGTTGTTGTCTCCCGTGGAGGTGCAGGTTCGGTAACAGAGTTTGGTGCATTAAAAAAACGATCAATAATTATCCCTATAAAATGGGTAACGCATAATGAGCAGTATAAGAATGCTAAGATACTAAGTGATATAGGGCTTGCCAAAATTCTTGATGAAGATAATCTCACATTAACGACATTTTTCATGGCGATTGATGAAGCACTAAAGCTTGATCTACCATCCGATGAACTCTTACGAAATATGTTTCCGGTTGATGCTGCATATAAAATGGCAAAGAATATCGTTGAGAAATACCAGTTAACGTAAATCATGTTTCCTGTTATAATATAGTATGGCTACAAACGACAGAAAAAAAATTGCAAGCGGACAGATAAATCTTAAGACCGACGATAATTCCGCCAAATCTGCCACTACAAAGGCTGTAGGATCAAATTTAACAACACCGATACCTCAAACGCACGTAAATATTTCAGGGAATGTACAGCCATCACAATCAAGTGTTCCACAAACTCAGCAGCCTTTAAATACCTCGAATCTAGGTCCTTATAATAATCCGCAGCCGATATATGGAAATCCGGACTGGGGAGTTTCACCAATGAGTAATACCCCTTGGCAAAATAACGGAGCTTCTGTTCAGCAGAACAAGCCCATGACTATGGATGAAAAGGTTGACGTGATTAAAAAAATGTATCTGGAAGTTTTGGGTAGAGAGGCCGAAACAAAAGACATAAACTATCATAAGTATGGAATTGTTGATGAAGATACCATGCGCAGAAAGCTAACTCAAACAAATGAACATAACGATCTTGTTCAAAAAGGTAGGGAGTTTCAGAAAATTAAGGAATTATATGATTCCACGCTTGCCAAAAATAAAATGTATGAGGCGAAAATTCGTGATCATATTGATGAGTTTAAAAAGCTCCAGGAGATGCTCGACGAGAAAAACAGATATATTCAGGGACTGAGAATTACTCCTACTACAACTGTATTGCAAGATACAACCCAGGCCGAAGTACCTACAGTAATGACATCACAGGCTACAATTGATACCAGTAATCATCCGTCTTCCATTAAAAACGAATCATTAATTCAGGGAATTATCGACTTTATTAAATCGCTTTTCAATTTTTAAGTTTAGCAGGACAATCTGTTGATCACAAAACAACTCCTCGGCTTAAGGGTAAAGGCTGCGCGAGAGATGCGTAATTTAACACAAAATGAACTGGCTTTACTTGTTGGTGTAGATACAAAAAGTATAAGTAATTATGAACGTGGCGTCGCATATCCGTCCATACAGACACTCATACTTATATCAAAGGCCGTAAAATATCCAATGGAATATTTCGTATCAGTTGAGAAAAACAACACTGCATTTGCAAGGCTTTTAATAATTGAACAACGGTTGTCCGAGCTGATAACAGACTTAAAGGATATAAAGCAGGTTCTAAAGTAATCCTGTCATAGAATTCCGAAGGATTTCTTATTACTCGTCAAACGGATCCAATACAAGTACCTTGTATTCAAACCAAACAGTCGTTATATCAAGATTTCTTAGCTGTTCTTCCTTTTCGTTGTATATTTGATCATATTGCTGACTCTGTGTATAGTTTTCCTGAGCAACTGCCTCATAAAAGTTGGCATATGCTACTGCCGTTTCTTTTGATATTGTTACATACTGACCAATGTTTACAAACTTTACCATATATGTTTCTTCTGCAACCAAGAGTGCTGTTGCAAGTTCATCTAAAAGGCTTGTACAGTTAATCATTTGTCTCGAGATTTCTAAATCTGACAGAGAAAAGTCTATTCCGGAAATACAATTATCAAATCTACCTTCTAGTCGTCTAAGATTAAAGTAGTCCAGCTTGGCATATAATAGTTCATAATGATTTTGCAAGGAATCATAAACAGCTTTGTCTGCCAAATACGTACTGTTAAGTGTTTCCAGCATATTGGATGGAAGTTTTAGTGAGATAAGGTTCTGGTCGATCTCAACAATTTTGGAAAGGTTTTCATCGATAGTTAGGGTGTTATTTATATACTCATCAAGTCGTTCGTATAATACTTCAAAGTCGTTCTCGGTTCCGGCAGATATTAATTGTGAAAGCTCGTTGTTTCTGTATTTTAATGTATCATTTTCTTGTGTAATTTGGTTTCGATCCTTGGTAAGCGTATTGTATTCTTTTGTATCGTAGAGCCCCGGAATTGCTATTAAAAATGCATCTTTATCGGTAGAAATCATGTAAATCACGATGGCTAAAAGTCCAATTATTAAAACCCAAAACACAATAAGAATGGTTTTGACTATTTTTTGCTTTTGAGCTTTTGTAAGTGGCTTTTTAGGTTCTTTGGTTGGAGTTTGCCGTTTACTCGGATTTTGTTTGCTCTGTGTCTTGACTACTGTCTCCTTTTTCATGAAGTTTTTTATAAAATGATTCTATTTCCTCTCTATTTGTGACATCTTTATAGCGAGGATCGTTTAATACCCAGTTACGTATAGTGGAAAACACTTTCTTTCCGTATTTTCGTATGCCGATTACCACAAGCACTATAACAAATACAATCGCTAAATACATAAGAATTTGGTACAAAAGAAACGTTGAAGCGGTTTCCCGGACTACAAGGTTTTTATTGAGTGTAACAGTAATCGTTGTACTGTCGCCATAATTTACATCATATCCGAAGATAATGATATCAACAGTAACATCGTATGATCCTTCGCGTTTTGGTTGTAATTGAATTGTCTTTTTATAGGTTTTATCTTTTTCTATCGGAACCCAGATTTTGTCATTTTTCGGGGTAAGTCCGGAATAATCCGACACTGTTAAATATCCTTTAATTCCACTGATTTTTGAAGTATAGGTGACCTCGACAGGAATTGATTTGTTTACAGGCGACTGGGTTTTAACAACGGCTGAGATTTCGATGTGTCCATGTGCCGTGTCAACGTAGGTAACTTCTTGATTCTCATCTATGGTGTCCTTTGATTCCGCAAATACGCAAGGTGTCTGAAAAAACGGTGCTATAGGGTTGACAATTAAGCAAGTTAGTAAAAAAGCAATTAAGCAAGTTAACAATTTAGCAATCAGGCCCCTTTTTTTTTGTTTAATCATTTTTTGAACCAAATCCAAGTAATGGGTCGTAAGGGGTTTGTGTTTTTTCCCCTTTATTCTTATTAAAATATTTTACCACCCTTTCAAAAACAAGAACACCCGCACTGCCTATGCACGCGGTGACAAGTATAGCAATTAGAATATTTATTGGTTTTTGTTCGACAAGTATGCTGTATGTGTGTGTTTGACCGGTAAAATCATCGGCAGTGTATGTTACAAGTACTTCGTGAAGTTTAGAAAATGTTCCTTTAGTTGAATTAATTGTTATCGGAATTGTAATACTTTGACCCGGAAAAAGTAATGGAATAACATTCGTATCATCTGAAAATTCAAATAATAGTCCTTCTGTAGACAAGATTGATATCTCTAGATTCTTAAATAGTGTATTTCCATTATTTCGGACGGACAATGTTGCCGTATGTGAAACACCGGCTTGTACGGATTCAGGAAAGTTTACAGTAAGGTACAAGTTAGAATTTGTTGTAAAGTTTTGGTAGCCAATAGAAACAAAATTTGTCTCAAGATTTCTCCAGGAATAACTTTGGTCGTATAATTGTTGAGTATTATAAATTACAATTCTATCTAACAAATTGACGTCGAAACCGGAGATCCCGCTTTGGATTTCCATGAAAGGATCGACAACTTTGGGAATATCGGTTACATATACTGTAAGCCAGGAATAGTTTACGCCAATAGGCTCCGAAACATAGTAAGGATACAAAAAACCATAAGAAATATAGGCAGGATAATCAAATGCAGAGTATACGAAAAGCAGCATTTCCAAAAGCTCCCGCTGAGTAAAAATATGTAGTTCGTCTTTTAAGAATAATTCAATATTTGTGCCGGGATCTTTCTCTAGTCCTGTTTGAGCGTTGATTTCGCCCTCCGATATAATCTTTTGGTAAAATTTTTGAATTAGATCTAATGAAGTATCTGAATTCGGAAAATACGTTTCCAGGAGTAATCTTAATCTTGTTAACTCTTCGATATCAAGTGCTGCAACCGTTGGCACTTTACATTTTGATACACTGCTAGTAAGTTGTACCTGTCCACTGTATTGAATAATCTGTTTCGAGTAAGGATTTAAAACAACATTTAGCTTATTATTTTCATATATATCTGTACTAATTGAACTTGGTGTCGGCGCAAAAAAGTTTACAATATTTTTCTGGGTACAGCTTTCTATTGGAATATAGGTATTTAGATTGTTTACCTGAGCCGAATTATTTTCAACGTCCATAACAAGGTTTAGTGTGTATATCTGAGAACTTCCAATAAGAATAAATGGATTTGTTGACTTGATGTTATTTAAGTAGACTTCTGTTAGTTCGTTTGTATTTGTGGTTGTACATTCTGTAGAACAATAAAGTAGATTTCCAATGTTTGAAGGATACCTAACAAGTACAGATGTTATTGTTGTGTTCTCTGTATTAAATACTGGGACCAATAATTTATATATACCTCCAATTGACTCAAGCCCCGCAGGAACCGTATAAGAGACGTTAATTGCATAACTTCCGCCTGGATTTAATCGAATATTCGGAAGGCTGATTGTTATCAATGTGTTGTCGTCGTTTTCTTTTATTGAATAGTCAAGTGCTTCCCCTCCGGCTGACACTGCGGCAAAATTAGTAAATGTTTTTTCTGTAAACGCCAAGTTATATTCACGAAGCAATGATACTCCTTCCGTAATAAAGAATGATGTTTGCATGGAAATATTTATATCGCCGGCTTCTTTAACATCAACGGTTATACTCATTTGCTTTTGAATTCCCGACGAGGCAAAGACAGGAGTGGTAAACAGTGAAATAGTGAAGTAACAAAGCAGTGAAATAGTAAAACCCCTAAGTAGGGACATGTCTTTGACTTGTCTTTTAAACCATTGAAACAGAGACATGTCTTTGACTTGTCTTTTAAACCATTGAAACAGGGAAATGTCTCTACTTTGCTTTTTAGAACATGTCGTCGATAACAAATTCATCAATTCCAAGAACAAATCTTAACTTCGGATCAAGGTCTTTGCACATTAGACAGTTAAATATATCTGGAATTGTAAGACATTTATTGAAAAAAGTCGATGTTAACTTAATCGAGGAGATCTCTTTAGGTTTTGACACATCTCTAAAGTACGGATTAATAACCTTTTCCGGTTTGCTGTTTTTATAAATTACATAATAAGCTGCGCCCTTGTGGTTATCAAATACAGGTTCCTCGACAGAATCTTTTGCCGTTATTTTGTGAAATACAAGTGGAGATAGTTGTGAATTTACGACAGTATATCCCATATTAGGTGGAACAACGAAGCACTGTCCGACCTTTACCTTTACTATATAGACAGAGCCGGTCTTAAAGGTAAATTCAGCCTTGTCAAAGAAGCTGTTGTGTAAAATTATGAATGCAGATCCATACATAACCTGAATCAAGGTGGAATACTTTCCGGTAGCTCTTCTTCCGGTGGTTTTTGCGTATTCTATTCCTAAAAGGGTCCCATGTAACATGATGATTTCGTTTTTTAAAGAATTCTGAACCAGAGACAAGGAATTTTCATTAACGCTTAACGAATATCTTGTGCCGATTGTTTCCGGATACATAAGCTCACTGTTAATTGTTTGAGTGTTTATTTCGGAAAGTACGATGTCAGAAAGTTTTGTAACCTCGTAATCGCCTCCGGAAAAGATTTTGTTTCGTTCGAACCAGATTGGAATTCCAAAGTATTTTTCCAGAAGGATGCGTTTATTCATTGTTATTTGGTGTGGTAGGGGTGAATGCTTTAAGTAACTCTATTAAAAATAATGCTAAGAGAATGTAGACGATCATTGCAATAAATGCATTTAGGTCGATTGTAAAGACTGAAAGGCTAACCTGGCTTGCTCCCAAGATTCCGTTAAAAGGCATAATAAAAGGCTCGGTGATCATTGTAATCCATGACACAAACACGTTTCCGGAGTTCGCACCTATAAATACCAAGACAAACTTTATGGCTATTAGAGTTTCTATTGCCAAAAGAATTGAGTAGAGGATTTTTATTATTACTCTAAATACCATGTGTTTAAAAGCTATTTGATCATTGAACAACGAATCGCTCTATGATAGCATATGGCATACCTTAAGTTCAACCAAATTTACAAAATGGATAGTGTGCTTGCTGTAAAAGAAGCTGCCTTTAAAAAAGTCCTTTCGGCAAAAAATAGTGAAACAGTAAAGCAGCTTGAAAGTTTCTTCTTTGGACCTAAGGGTGAAGTCACTATACTTCTTAAAAAAATTAAAGAGATTAATCCCGAAAAACGTACCGAATTTGGTAAGCAAGTTAACGAGATTAAAACAGAGCTTATTAATCTTATCGAGTCTAAAAAGTTGTCATTACGTAAGAAAGAGATTGAAGAAAGCATAAAAAATGATCTTATTGATCCAACGGCTCCTTTCGATATTAATTCAAAAGAAAAGCCTGAATATATATCACGTAGCGGATCGTATCATCCTGTAAAAGTTGACTCCGAAAAGATGTTTAGAATACTCGAATCAATGGGTTATATTGTTGAAGAACATCGACTTTTAGATGATGATTATCATGTTTTTGAAGCCCTAAACATTCCTAAGGGGCATCCTGCACGCGAGCTTTGGGATACATTCTGGACCGACGAAGGATTTATTCCTACAACTCATACCAGTAGCATGCAAATTAGGGTTATGCAAAAGTATAAGCACTTGTTGGACAAGGGTGAACCTATTGCTGTTGTTATTCCTGGTCGTTGTTTTAGAAATGAGGCCACCGATGCTACTCATGGTCATACCTTTTATCAGATTGAAATGGTTTATATTGGTAAAGATATTTCTATTGGCGATATGATTGGCACAATGAAAGCATTTTTGGAAAAGTTTTTTGACAAAGAAGATATTAAAGTTCAGGTACAACCCAGCTACTTTCCTTTTGTTGAACCCGGACTACAATTTATGAACGAATGCGTATTTTGTAACGGAATAGGGTGTGGAATTTGTAAGTATTCCGGTTGGATCGAACTTATGGGTTGTGGGTATATTCATCCCAAAGTTTTAGAAAACGCAGGCATTGATTCTAAAAAATACACCGGATTTGCGTTTGGTCCTGGTATTGGGCGTATTGTTATGCTTAAAAACGGCATTAAAGACCTAAGACACTTTTACAAGGGTGACCTAAGATTTTTGGAACAGTTTTAGGCAACCACGCACATAATGCCGTTTTGAGCACCTTCATTATCTTAACTTCTCATAGTAAGCTTGTGTGCAGAAGAAGAATAACCTGAAATAAGATTAGCCATAAATGTTCGACTGTTGTTTGCAAGTGGAGTGTATTCAGTACTTCTATTCTTAACAGCCGTGGCAATATCATTCATGGTTTTGATAAATAAATCATATCGTTCTTTATATTGATCAGCATCCTCTCTTTGAGTAGCGTCGCCATTGGATAATTTTCTCCAATAAAGGTAACTTGTATGTGCAAAAGTTGTGGCAACAACAAAATCAAGTACCATTTTTGTTATACCTCTTCTGTCAATCCCAGAAACACAATTATATCTTATAACCAAGCGATCAATTAAGCCATCTATACCATCAGTTGCCTTATGTATGACATAGTTGACAAAGGACCCTGCCTCCACATCAAGGGTGTTGGCAAGGAATGTATTGACAGGCTCTATCATTTCGGTTCCTATATACGATAGTGAGATTTGATCAATCACACAAGTTGAACCACAGTTCAATGTATTAAAGTGCGTAACCACAACTTCCTCGAGACCGCTTAATTGGTAGCCACCATCCAGTCCTATGGAATAACCAAATGTAGTTATAGCCGTAAATGCATTGGTTAAAGGGTTTTCGGCTACAGCACGCTTTAGCTCATCGGAAACAGGTTTTGTTTCGCTTACGCCGTGACTTACCTCGTGCTTTATAACATGTGTAAGTAATCTTGTAAGGAAATTGTCTTTTTCAGTTTCAGTTGAAAATCCTTCCATCTGTGTGGTAAATGTTGGAGCGTCACGATTAATTACTATAACTCTAAGATTAGTTAGTAATTTTGCATCGCTTTCTTCTAAAAAGCTGCTTTCATATCCATCCGGAATTATTATCCCATCTTCTCTCGCAAGAGCTATATATTCATCCCTGTTAACAAATTTTACATTAATAGCATTTATTTCACTTGAAAGAGAAGGCAATATTTGCCACGGTTCGGTTTTTGCTATAAGTTCTGCCCTTTGTACGGGTGAAGACTCGGGAGAAGGTGTTACGACTGTTTCAACTTTTGTGGGGACAGCAGTTCCATTGACGACTATTGTGGGTTCATAATTCCCACTACCACCAAAGGTACAACAGGTAAGTCCCACAAAAGTTGCTAAAATTCCAACAATTTTTAATAAATCTCTTCTTGATCGTTCCGTAGGAGAAGTAAGCATTCCTATTGAGGCCAGTGCTGAGGCTTCCAATGGATTAGGAGTCCTTACTCCTATTTGGTTAAATATAGCTTGTGCAAATTCTGAATCTCCATCGAAAGGAACAACGTTGTTCTCCTCTGTAACAACTTGAAGATCACCTTGAGGAGATCTTACAATGGTAAAATTCTGACTATCTTTTTCAACAATAATACTCCAGCAGTTTGGATCTTGAGGGTCAATAGACCCTCTAGTCACCATGATACTGTTCGGATCTTCGATTCCCTCACGCAAACCTTGTACATTAACTACAGAAACTAAACGAGAATTTTCCCCAAGGCAACTTATAACACTTTCTTTTTCGGCTCTGATAAACTCTTCGATCACTATAGATGTTTGGTCAGCTTATCTATTGAAAGTGTATTATACCATAGATCGTCTTGTTTGTAACGTCATCAAAGGTTGGGGCATAATATACTCGTACGAGTAGTTTTACCTTTAGAGACGTGGTCTCTGTAATAAGTACTCAATCTATAGCTGTCGGTTGTTCTTCGAAAACTCTACTCGATTTCGCTTAACAAAACAAATTGAAACATCGGGCGAAGTCGAGATTGAAGAAAATCTTTGGCAGGAATTATCCAAATTTTCTAAACCGTAGTACAATAAAGCATGAAAAATCATGCATTCATAGACAGCCAAAACCTATACATAGGAACAAAAGCCGATAAATGGGAATTAGACTACGGAAAATTTAGACTGTACCTCCGTAACAAATATAACGTTAAAACAGCATTTTTATTCATAGGCTATATAGAATCAAACGCAAAACTGTATAAAGAACTACAAGAATTGGGATATATCCTTATCTTTAAGAAAGTCCTAGAAATAAAAAAGGCTGACAAGATAACCTACAAAGGAAATGTTGACGCAGAGCTGGTTTTACACACAATGATGGAAAAAGACAACTATGATAAAGCTGTAATAGTATCGGGTGATGGTGACTTTTACTGTCTTGTAGAGTACCTAGCAGAGAATAAAAAGCTGGCAAAAGTAATTGCACCCAATAGAAAATACTCATCCCTTCTTAAAAAATATAGTAAGTATATTGTGTCTTTGGGTGAGTTAAAGGAAAAACTTAGGAAAGGGAAGTAGCCGCTTTTTTAAAAAAAGAGAGGAATTCCCGCATGGATCGAGGTCCATTTTGGTAGTCCTCTCATCGTGATAATCCATTATAGCAGATTCCAATAAGTAACGTAAAGCTTTCCTTCTATTCTGGCAAAATAGAATATAACAATTATGATAAAGCCGTCATTATTTCGGGTGATGGGGATTTCTTTTGTTTAATTGAATACTTGGAGAGGAAAAACAAACTAAAAAATATAATCACTCCAAACGAGAAATATTCCTCATTGTTAAAAAAGTATTCACCATACTTGATTTCCTTGGCAAGGTTAAAGGATAAGTTGAAAAGAAAAAAGGGGCATTCCCGCATGGAATAAAATCCATTTTGGTAGTCCCCTTATCATAAACATTTAATTATAACAATTATTATTGACTAATTCAATCTCGTATTCTGGCAAAACGACAGATTCCGCCATTTCTTTTCGGTCATGCCGTCGCGTAAAATTAAAGCATGGATAACTATGCTTTTATCGATAGCCAGAATTTATACCTAGGAATTATGTCTACTGGATGGAAAATTGATTACCCGAGATTCCGACTATATCTAAAAAATAAATACAATGTATCAATGGCTTTTATGTTTATCGGACAGTTACCTAATAATCAAAAACTCTATACAACATTACAGTTGGCAGGATTCATTCTGGTATTTAAACCCACCGTACGATATTTCGCTGACAAAAGAGAGGCGGTTAAAGGAAATGTCGATGCAGAGTTAGTTTTACATGCAGCAGCAATTGAATACAACAATTATAAAAAAGCTGTAATAGTAAGTGGTGATGGAGATTTTTCTTGTCTTATCCAATATCTGAAGGAGAAAGGGAAATTACTCAAAGTACTTACACCAAATCATAAGTACTCTTGCCTGCCAAGAAAGTATGACACGTACATAATTAGGTTGGATAAACAGGTAGGGTCGTTTGGCTATAAAAAGAAAAAACCAGGACTGGCGGTCGGTCGAAACCTTAGGCACCCCTGGTTATGATGATAACTAATTATAGCCGATGATAGCCATGATAGTCAATCATCTATTCTGGCAAAATGACAGATTCAATAGTATAATCATTAGTAACGTTGTTTTTTGTTCGTCTAGTTGCACTTTCACCGGCATAGCTTCCGCCAGAGGCGGACAAGTTCGCTATGACCGACAGATTATTATTGGGGCCGGCATAGCTCAGTTGGTAGAGCGGCGGTATCGTAAACCGTAGGTCATCGGTTCAATTCCGATTGCCGGCTAATATCCATTACGAACTCAGTTTCTGTTTCAGTTGATTGCCATCGACTTTGCGTAGCTCGCCAAGGATGCTCGCTCAATTCCGATTGCCGGCTTATTACTATTAATTACTTGAACCGATTCCGTTTCTTATTAAATTCTTCCCGTACATTAGATTCGGGAAAGATAGCGTGCAAGAGGTAGCACGCTGAGTTCGATTCTCACTGCTGGCTAATCAAAAAATACGTCTAGATATATGAACTAGGAATAAGATAGAAACACGTCCCGACCGATCCTGTCGGATTTAATTACCATTTAATCCCTACTGTTTACTGCTTACTGTTTACTACTTACCGTATACCCGGTTTCGGAATACAAGAAGTTTAAAAGTTCAACAACAGCGTCTTTGGTTTCCTGATAAAGCTCAGTATTAGCCTCGGCAGTAGCTCGTGATTGATTTGTTAGCTCGGTAAGGGCAAGGTTATAATCAGCATTATCATCTGCCTCGAAAAGTTTGTAAAAAATTCCACTTTCGCGCTCAACCTCGATGTCACCATCAAGGCTTATCGACGAAATCTCAACATCCGGAAAATCAATGATTATTGTTTTTTCCGTGTTATCTACTGCAATATTATCTTCGGTAAGTTTAGACAGATCAATTCCCAGGTCAATTCTCATTGGAGCTGTAGCTACAACCTGGTGTCCCCACCAGAAGTTTGACCACGCAGATCCTTGGTCTATTTTTATTGTTATTTCCTCTTCAATATATAATGACTTGGTTACCAATATTCCTTTTGTAGAAACTCGTTCAATTATAGAAAGTGCCGTTACCGATTGTACGGAATCCTTCTCGAAAAATTTCTTATATAGGAAACCTCCCAAAACCATAGATCCAGAAATAAGAACAAGTCCGACTATTAGATAGATACCTACCTTTGCCATTGTTTTTTGCATGTTAGTAGCTGTCAATTTAATCTTTAATTATAACATGATAAGAACACGTAGGTCGACAGGGAATTATAAAAGTAAAACAGTGAACAATACCCTGGAAGAACAGGTGTGATCAGAGATTCGCCTTAGCAAGAAAATATTATATGCAAGGGGCTCTCTGAGAACACGCAGGTCGACAGGGAATTAAGTTAATAAAAATAGCTTATTTATTAATAATCAATCTGCTACAGAACGAAACCCTATGGACGTCCGACAAACCATACTTTCTGATAGCCTCAATATGCTGCATTGTTCCATACCCTTTGTGCTTAGCAAACCCATATTCGGGATAGGTCGAGTCGAGTTTCACAATTAACCGATCCCTTATGACTTTTGCAATGATAGAAGCCGCCGCAATACAGTAAATATCACGATCACCCTTGTCAAACGATTTATATTCAAAAGGAAAATTTCGAAGATAACTACCGTCGATAAGTGCAAGATTTGGCTTAGGATTTAGGGAGTAGTATGCATCTACAACAGACTCACGAACTGCATGAACAATTCCACGTTCATCAATAAACTGGTTATCTCGCATTGCATAACCCCAGGCGGATGCAGTTTTAGTAATTTTCTCAAAAATCTTTTCCCGCTGAAGTTCAGATAATGTCTTACTATCTCTTACTTCCTGAATATATTGATTTTCATGTTTTATTACAACGATTCCAACAACAACGGGACCCGCCAATGGTCCACGACCGGCTTCATCAATTCCGGCAATTAATGCCTCGGGTTGAGTTTTCCAAATTTTTTGTTCTTTTTCCAAGACGGGGTAAATCATTACTCAATAATGTCTAAAATCTCTTGATGATCTTTAAGTTTAAAGTCGGGAATAATATCTTCGTTGTTATTATACACGCTTGCATCCACAGGAGGTTCATAGGTTCCGGCTTTCATACCAACAAGTTGAGCTCCACGTATATCGTTTTTATAGTCATTCCCAACCATAACTGCATGTGCAGGATCGCATTTCAGTTGAGATAACGCAAGAGTGAAAATTGCGCTAAACGGTTTCTCGAAGATGACTTCTTCTGAGGCGACAAGTTCATCAACATATTCCAGAAGCTTTGCCGCTTTAACTTTACGAATCCTAAGTGAAAGACTCCCGTCGGAAACTATTGCTATCTTGATCTTGCGATCACGTAGCGTTTTCAATGTCTTTATGACATTGGGATATATATCAATGTTATTAAAAAAATAGTCCCAATACATATCTTCAACATCGGGAAGCAATGACAAATCATAGTTATCGAGTACTTCATCCAATGCCATTCTAAATACCAAAATTCTACTGTGTCTTGTGTGAACTGTTGGGAAATTTTTGTGAACGATAAGATGTTTAGTCTGGACAAGCTTAAAAAAATCTTCGTGGTTAAGTTTGTATTTCTCGGATAAAAATCTTGTGGCAAACTCTAGTGCTTTATCATAAATTTTACTGGACTTTATTAGAGTATCATCGAGATCATACAAAACGCTTTTTACTTTCATTTCTTTGGAATATTTAATATTTTAGACTTAGTCAGTATACAAGAAGCCATTAATTTAGTGAAGCAGTAACACCGTTATGTAACAAGTAATAAATGAAAGTCTTAAGGACAAACGGGTGGGTAAAACCCAACGCCTTAACCTCCGAACGCTGAAACGGTATTAATAACAAGGGATTGGGCAATAAAGTAAACCCCAGTGATAACAACGGTAGAAACCAATGCAAACAAAACTGCCTGAATCGCTGTTGATAAAGTGAAGAATGGTTTTATTATTTTTTGAACTGCAGGCTTCATATCGGTTTTTCTAATCTTGTTTAAGCGCCGGATTATAACAAATAGATTAAGTTAATTTCAAGCGTTAACAAAAGTCTACAAGTCATATGTAAACCTTACAGTTTTAATGGTTCTTAAGTTACTGCTTATTGACTGATGACAGCAGTAGCCAAAGCCGTCTCTAGCTGTGTGTAATCACTAGCCGTTGGATTAAAGGTAATGGTATATATATATTCTTTGTAAGTACCTCCGAGGAAATAAGAAATCCCGGTAGACTGAAGATTATAAGTTATAGGCAGACCAGACTCTCGTCCCTCGCTAAAATATTGGTCTCCCTTTATACTATCCATTCTATAGACACCAGAGGTTCTTCTAATTCTATAACCCAGAAAACTTGTTTCTGTCTGATACGAAATAAACTCAAGCGCAGCAGGTTCTCCAGTACATGACGCGGTAAAGAAGTCAACATAACTTTGATATGATGCCGGATTATAGTCAGAAAAAGCCTTGTATGTCCCAAAATCGCTACACTCATTTCCACCCCATCCCAATGCTTCTGGAGCATAAAGACCAAAAACCTTTGTACCGGCAGCATTATACAGATTGAATTCAATAAGTCCGACGTCACCGTAGGTTGGTCTTTCGTGGATTTCTTCGGCATTCCACGCAGTAGGTATAGTTATTGTTATGTAGTCACCAACAAAAGTTTTAGTTGTAGGGGCAACTGGTTGCTCTGAAGTATTACTTGAGGTTGTTGTATTATTACTTGTATTTGCGGTTGCGGTAGATGCGGTAGCCGTCGATGTGGTACTTCCTTTTTCCGAATCTTCGGTTTCATTTGTAGCTTCTTCTTCATTAACTTCAGTTTCATTGTTATCAGTTTCTGAATCCGGCTCCGACTGAAGTATCGAACGTCTCTTCTTTCTTCTCTGTAGAGCCAGTATTACTATTAGCATTGATAATTGCGGTTGTTGTAAAATAACCCCCTGCAGATACTAATGTAACCGTAGAAATTATAATACCTATTCTTAAGGCTTTTGAAAGCCCCATAAATGCTTTTATGCCATTTTGTATAAATTGAATTTTCATCTTGCACCAATCAAGTTAACTGTGGAATATTATATCACCGTTGTAATTTTGTTTCAAAATTGATACTACCCAAAAGTCCTCAAAAAAGGTAACGTGTACTAAATTAAGCCGGTATTGTATTATTAGACATGAGCAAATTTACATATCACGAACTATACAAAAAACTAAAAGGCTTAAAAACTATTAATGCCTTTCCGAATGAGTTTGAATTACCACGCGTAATCGACTTTAACTCTGATTTTTGGAATACGGCGGTTAGAGCATACAAACACACAAGGGCCGATGATCACGAGCGAGCCTTCATGGTGTTTTTTGCCGATGGTGAGCTTGTAACTACCGAACTAATGCGAGGGGGTAAAACCTATGTTCAGTCAAAAACAGATGTTAGCGTTGTATATAATTCCTCACACAAACCCGAGTACTACGAAAGGGTTGTAACTGTTGGCGGGAAAACTTATTCAAAACGGCTTGTTTACTATAAAGATGCCCCCAAAATAGTTGAAGTCATGTATCTTTTTAATGTTCATACGCATCCGATGAGTAGTGAAGGAGTAAAGCAGTCAAGTACTCCAAATAGCACAGACGGCACGAATACTTATACGTTTTCCGTAACCGATATTAACTCTTTTTACAACTCGGGCGCGGTAATGACAGGACTTATAACTAACGAACTTTGGCTTTTGTTTAGAACAAAAGAGTCAAAAATGCCAATTAGCAACCTAACCGATGCACAGCTAACGGTGGAATTTATAACCCGCGAGCTTAAATATGTTATGTTTAAGGGGCGGCTTAAGGGGAGAGTAGTAAAGGTGGAGTAATTGCTTATGAAGAGAGAATCTGCTACCATCCATCATGACCGCAAAAGATAATACGAAATACAAACTGTTCTGGATACTTACAGATAATTAAATACAATCATAGTTATTCTAGTGCCTGTAATAACTATGATCACAGCGGAAAGAAAAGGACTGACTCTATAACCCACCAACAACTAAGGATGAAAGTGCCGAAAGTGGGATTTGAACCCACACACCCGGTAAAGGGCACCGGCTCCTAAGGCCGGCGTGTCTACCAAATTCCACCATTTCGGCGTTAACATAAGTCAACATACGAATTTTATCATATTCCTTATTCTCATTGTAGGGACAGGTTTAAACCGACACGAAGACATCCCCAAGAATTCATACAAAGGCACTTTTTTATTCATGTTTGGGTTTAAACGTATCCCCCATTTTTAAATGTATTATCCAACAATGTGTTCGAAATTGGGGTGCGGGTCTAAACCCACCCCTACTTGCGAGATAAAACAATCGCTGTTACAATTCCGTTACTTAAATCAAACCTAAGTTGCTAATGTACACCCCGAAATACTACATAACAAACAAGGTTTTACATCATATTGTCAATTTTGAAATTGCCTTTAAGGAAATAACTAACCTTCCACTTCCAGCAAGACAGAAAAAACAGCTTTACGAGCAAAAACGTACCGAAAACCTTTTCTATGTGGGAAAACTTATTGGACTTAATATTACAATGAAAGATGCAGAAAAAGTATTTAAGGGTAAAGAAATTAACGTACTTAAAGAGCCAAAAGTTGTACTTGTAAATTATCGAAACGCAATTGAATTTATAAAACAAGTTAAAAGAGACAGATACATGAGCTTTTCGGCGGCCACAATTGTTCATCTTAATAAACTCTTGACAAACAACTGGGTTGATTCCTGGAATGGTGGTAGATATCGTAACCAAGGTGAAAGCCCCGTATCAAATTACGATCGCTGGGAATCTTATCACAACAAAGAGCTATCACAAATAAATATCCAAAACCACCTAAACGATCTTTTTTCCTGGGTTACTGAAACAAGGTTTTTGGTGCATCCTTTAATAAAAACAGCTGTTACCGTATTTGAGCTTTTTCAGTATGCTCCGTTTCTTGCGGCCAACCAGCTTACAACTCTTGCTACCGTTGAACTTTTATTTTCTGAGCTTAATATATGGCAGAACGGACTTATTCCAACAAGTCTTCACTTTTATACGTACGAAGAGGAATACTTTGAGGCGTTAATTGCAAGCAGAGAATCCAATGATCTTACCTCATGGATAGAAAGATTTGTACGTGGAGTATCTATGGATATTCAGAACCTTAATAATCAAATGATCCAAATTGAAAAGGAAAAGGTTCAGAACAAACGTAAAATGTTATTAGGGCTTAACTCTCGACAACTTAGAGCTCTTACTTATCTTAAACGAAAATTGAAAATAACACGAAAAGAATATACAGATATGATGGGAGTTTCTTTTATGACAGCCTTTCGGGACCTTACGGAAATGTCTGAACGCAAGCTAATTAACCAATATGGTCACGGTCGCTCGACCTATTACACAATGAGCTCGAAAGAAGAAATGGCAAAAAATATTGATTTTGAAGAAGAACGATTCAAAAAAATGGGAACAGTTACCGACGAGTAAATTATTCTCCTGATATCCCTACGGTTAGAAAGTCAGAACACATACTTTTTCAAGTTCTCGTGTATTTGTCTAATTAGGATATATGCGTGTCTTAATGATTTTCAGTATTGTTGCCTTATCTGCTGACTTTCTTCCCATACGGATATTTCGGAGAACAGCTTACTACTCAAACTTTCGCGTAAAATCTATGTCTTCAACAACAACTTTCGTGCCGGCACGACCAATGTCCCGTTCTGATGTCCTTGCAAAATCCCTATAGCCAATAATTCTTTGTTTACGTTCGGCCGGAAGTCTTGTTCCGCACATACCCGGTCCATTTATGCATCCGCCCTTACAGGTTAATATGTCAAGAAATTTATACTTTTCGTAGAATCCATTCTTGAAACCATTTAAGACCTGAGTTATCTCTCTAATTCCGTCAGTCACAAGAATGTCTTTATCATCAAGAATTTTGCTGTAGTGTAAGGTCTCCGATAATCCTCCGGAAATTGGATAAATCTTTGTATAGTCATTGTAAAATTTATTGAATGTTTGCTTGTGTTCTTCTTTAATAACAGGTTTTACTTGGTCAAGTATTTCAAGCAGTTCTTTAAAAGTTATTGACAGATCGACTGTTCCTATTTCTTTTGCTTCGAATTTTTTGGTTATGCATGGTCCGACAAAAACTTTTTTATATCCGGGAAAAAACTTATTACATATTAAAGCCATTGCACCCATAGGGGAATGTATAGGAACCAGATTCCTAACAAGATGCGGATATTTTGTACGAATTAATTGCACTAAAGTTGGGCAGGGTGATGCAATCCATGTTCGACTGTCACTGTCCGACTTTAATATTTCGTAATAGCCGTGATTTATCATTTTTGCGCCGAAGGTAAGTTCCACGACATTGTCGAACCCCAATGCTCTAAGTGTATATATAATGTCGGGATAATCAAACTCTGCCACAAAGGAAGGTGCCAACAAACAAAGTACTTTCGAATCCTTTGAAATCAAACTAATCAGGTCCTGTTTTACGTCCATCAATATAAATGGTTTTTAGCTTAGTTATTTGGGTTTATGATCGTTTTACTCTGAATATAGGAGAATCCGCTTAGTGCAAGTATTGGGACAGTAACATACAGGAATACAGCCAGATTTATATAAGTTCTGAAGAATATTACGGAAGCAATTGCAAGTATTAAAAACAATATGCTACGAACCTTATAATTTTTTATTGTGGCGAAATGAGCAACCAAAAGTATTACTGTTGGAATATTGTGAATTAAAAAGCCTCCTACGCCTCTCCAGAAGTTGTCTTTGATGTCAATGTCGAACGACATTGCTATAAAAAAAACTATGTATACCCAAAATAATATGTTATATGCATATTTCCAGGTTTTCTTCATGCAAAGTGTGATTAACTTAACTTTTCTAGTTTACCTTGTTTACAAATATTTTAAAAATCCCACTTACAAACTTGATAGAATTAATTTTGTGTGACAAAATTATGTAATTATGAAAAACAATATAACGTCAAAAGAGTTTGCAGCATTTTTAACTACGCTTGCCAAATGGACCGGTGTGTTTCTATTAATTTGTTTTGGCTACTGGGGGCTTGAGTTTTTAATAAACATAAATACGACCGATACCAAAACACTTGTGCAATCATTCGGCAAGGCAACCGATACCTTTCATGAAGTCGTAACTATACTTGGATGGACTTTAGTTATACCGGCATGTTGCCGTGGTCTTTTCCCCAAGCAAACAAGACATTTAGGTGATTATCTACTTCTTGGCGTTATGCTTATTATTTTTATTCACGCAATTTCGCAGCTTTTAATGGGAACCTGTATAATAACGTGGATCCCTTACATTCTATATGAAAAATATGGCGTGCCCCAGGTGTACGAGCTTTATCGCTGGAATCCGTTTGGGTTACCCTCATTTATGGTCGTGCCTTACTATATTGCTCAGGTTATTCTCGGATTTTATATTATGTGGCGAATGTATAAGGATATTTTTAACGGTAATAACTAGCATTTTGTCATTTATCAAGTACATATTCGACAAGGTAAATTTCAAGCTCCTGCATGGGTATTCTTGTATAGTCAAGTGAAGATTGCGTTGGTTGGGTAGGGAAAATAGCTAGCATTACTCCTGGGATAGCTTACGTAGTGTCGAAACAATAAATTCTGCAACAAGTTTACATTTTTCAGGGCCAGAACCCTCTACCACGAAAAACTTGGTAATCTCATCTTCATATGTTGCTTCACCATTTTGTACCGTTCGATTAATCCAATACCAACGGTTTAGCAATAATTCTACTGTTTCTTGAATACTAGTGAGACGGGGTATCCCTTGTAACTTTCTAACTCATCAAGGCGTTGGTTAAGAAAAGCTAATCGTTCACTAACCATTCTAATCTCCTCACTATATGAACAACTTCGTTCTACACATTCTTCCAAATCATCTTCAATTGTTAAAGCCTCTGGAACAACCTCTTCAATAATTAGTTCAAAATTTACTTTATCATACAAACGAACAAACTCTTCTTCATTAAAAGGCATCCAATCAACTAAAGTAGGATCGATCCCACGTTTAGCTAACAATCGAAGAATATGGACTACCTGATCCTCTGTTAAATGTAAAGGCTTCAAAGAGTCTAATGTTCTTGCCCAGTATAAATCAACGATCACTTTCATACTTGCTCTAGTTTGTATCTCACCAAATCTTATCGTACGAGATGCATACGAACCAATAATTTCTCTGCAATCAAGATAAAATTGTTTAAGGATACAATCAGCACGAGAAAATGCCTCGCTCAAATCAAATACCCGATTAAACTCTTCCTGGGCCTGCTTATACCCAGCATCAAGGCGTCTAGAATAATTCTCAAGCCATCCAATTTCATTGCAGGTCTCAAGACGCTCACACGACCAGTTGTCCATTTCCATTTTTTATTTCAGGAAGCCATGATTGCTCACAAAGCCAAAGTATTAGCTCATCAGTTAAAGCTGTCTGATTAGCTTCATCAAATGATAACGGTTCATGCTCGGCTGGGATAACATCCACATTCACTTTTTCTGTCATAAAATCACCTCTTGGTTTAGATCGCATATTATATCACCTGTGAGAACAACCAGCAATTATAATTACAGTTACCTTTTGTACAAAAACTGTGTATAATGAAAGATAATTTTGGCAGTACCACCAAAATGTCGCGTCGAGGCTTTAATGGGCAACAACATACAAACATTATAGAAATCAAAGGATTCAAAAGTATTCAAAAAATAGTTCCGCACGATAACGCAGTTTTAGCACGGGGAGCATTAGGCGAAGCTGCAACCAATAGGGTTATCGATATCGGACCAAGACCATTTACAAATCTAGAACTTGTCAAACTGATCAATTTCAAATACAAAGACCACACATTTCTTTTGAATATAGAGGAGCCACTTTCACGTTCTATCCCTATAGGTAAATGTAATCTTTCCGATTATCCCAAAAATCTTGCAACCGCAGGTTATTACTTTTTCCCTCAAATAAGTTTAACTGATCCTTCCTTGGGAATTGAAACTGCACAAGCCCTCTTCGAAGATCTAATGAAGGATATATTCACCGATGACCAGATTATATTTACCGACTATAAACCGGGAAGAGGCAACCAAGGCCGAAACCGCAGATGTTTACAAATGGTTACCAGTTAATTAAGATATGTAATGGTGAAATACTCATTAACTTAATCCACCTCTGCTTGCACTTTCGCAAGAATTCCCATAAAATACACAAGTCCCGATAATAGTAATCACCGTTAGGGGCGTGTAGCTTCCGCCAGAGGCGGACAGGCAGCTTAAAAGGTTTGCCACACCCTAATTTCGTTAGGGGCGTGTAGCTCAGCTGGTTAGAGCACAGTCCTGATAAGACTGGGGTCCCTGGTCCGAGTCCAGGCACGCCCATATGAAATATAGGTCCGAGTCTCTATCTGTCGATAGACAGGCAGGCACGCCCATATTACTATTCACAATTTCACGTCCTACTGAACTATGGGAACAAAGGTAAACCCTTCATAAGTTTCTGTGCCAAGAGTACCCTTAAGTTTTGTTAGTTTAACAACGTTTCCATCCTGAGTAGGGACAATAGCGATTCCGTCATCCTTTAACTTTTGGTCTAATACCTCCGGAATTCCATCAAAAGCAGCTCCTGAGATTATTCTGTCGAACTTATCGTAAGAATTTGCAGCTGTAATTGCGTTTCCTACGACAAGTTCAACATTCGAAGGATTGTATTTATCAATGTTGGAAGCGCCAATCTTTGCCATATCCTTTCGAACTTCCACGGCTACCACATGACCTTTATCTCCGACAAGGCTTGAAAGAATCATTGTTTGCCATCCGGAACCGTAGCCTATTTCAAAAACTGTGTTTCCAGGCCTAACCTGTAAAAGCTCGAGCATAAAAACAACGGTGTATGGTTGGGATATTGTCTGCCCACTGGACACGTGTAACGGCATATCGGCATATGCATAGTCTTTTTCTGCCACCGGAACAAAGTGGGCTCTATCGATAGCCTTAAGCGCCCTTTTAAGAGCAGGGGAGCGCAGCACACCGATATCGGATAAATGGTTTATTAACCCTTTGTTACTTAAAAACAGGGTCTATACAAATGTAGCTGAACTTACCTTAGCTATTTTTATTTTAGCATATCTTGCGGATTTGGTGATTTTCTTTTACAATACTGTTACCACAAAATGGGGTGGTAGTTCAGTTTGGTTAGAACGTCCGCCTGTCACGCGGAAGGTCGCGGGTTCGATCCCCGTCCGCCCCGTTTAACGAACATACCTCTAAAAAATGACGATTTCTTGTTGATAAATAAGCATTTTCTCGGTTCGAGCCGAATTCCTTAATATGAAACTTACATCCACGGATATATCAATCTTCTACTGTTATTAAGGGAGTATTTAAAGTTCGAGCATAAATACTTTTAAAAATGATATAATCAACTGTATGGACTCTAATAAAAACTTCCAAAACAATTCGTTAACACAGCTAAGCGGAGTTCGTGTTGGAAATGTACAAGATGGAAATATGCAGTACGGGTTAACACTAGTTGTATTTCCTAAACCACTCAATGTAGCATGTGTTTCAAAAGGAGGGGCATCTGTAACCTACAATACTACAAATCTATCTTTAGACAAAAACTATTATTTGAGACATGCAATATATATAGCTGATGGTGGACATGATGGATTAAACTTTTCAAGCTACATAAACGAAGGTCTTTCAAAATTAAAGATTGGCTTTGAAAATAACTCTGTTTACAAACCATCCATTGTGGGTGCCGTGATCAGTTCACTTGGAATTCATTCTACGAAGCTTGACTATAAACTTGGACTCAAAGTAGTGGAAAACATCTCAAGCAAACCTGTTCAAAGTGGAAATATTGGTGCTGGATATGGAGCATCGGTTGGAAAGTTCTCGTGGTTAGATGATAAAACTTCTCTTGCAATGAAAGGTGGTCTAGGACATGCTAGTGAAAAGATTGGAAAAGATGGTATTGTAACTGCTATGTCCGTTGTTAATGCCCTGGGAAATGTAGTTAATGAGAAAGGAGAGATTATTGCTGGTAACAGACACAACAATTCCGACTTTAAATTTAGAACTTTCAAAGGATTTTCTGATTATTATACTTGTAATACTACGATAAGTATCGTAGGAACAAATTTAAAACTTGATTTTCTCCAACAGGATTTAACTCGTATTGCAGAATTAGTGCATATTGGTCAGGCTAGAGCAATAGACCCTATTAATACCTCTTTCGATGGAGATACTGTTTTTGTTTTTTCTACTCAAGAAGTTGACTTCCCATTTTCAGATGAAGGTAAAAGTATTGAAAATGGAGAATGGTGGAAATTTAAAGTTGATATTCTAGCTCAATCTGCAATATCTGCCGTTCGAGAAAGTATTTATGATGCAATAAGGAATGCATCAACCATAGACTCAGATCTTACCTTCAATAAAAAGATTTTATCTCTAACAGACTATAACTAAGTAAGTCTATCTCAAAACTCACCTTCGGCACATCATACCTCCAAAACGGATTCTGTAACGACCATCTCTTAAAAAGTTGAAACTATAAGTTCGAGCCTGATTCCGTCCACCCCGCCAGCTTAAAATATCCTCGTAATATCAGCATTTTTGTGTTTTGGGGTGAACGGACATGGTTTCTTTGTATTACTCAGTTAGTATTATTAGTACTCGATTTTCTCAACATTTGGACAGTTCGAGCCAAAACGATTTGTGCTATAATTTAACAGTTATATAAATAATTTGTAAAACAATAATAATGCAAGTTAAATTAGATGAGTTGCAAGATAAACTACGGAAAGTAGCACTAAAATATGTTTCCGAAGAAGAAGCTGAGTACTTTTCAAAAGAACTATCCGAAGCTTATGTCAGAAAATATCCTAGATCAAATGTACTAAAGATGAGATCCTATCGGATACAGAGCGACAAGAAAAATATAAGATGAATGCAATAGAAATCGTACAAGATATGCCCAGCCTATTACACATAGACTTTCATAATCTTCCAATGACATTCAAGATAAAATGGATTCACGATACGCTCATAGAAAAAGCAAGTACAACAGGGATTAGTATTCTTGGATTTGATAATTCAGGTGGAATGCATACACTTCATACATGGACACAAGGAATTGCAAAGAGAGGTTATTTTGCATTAGCAGGATATAATGGGGGTCCTTTGGGTGTTGTCCCCATCAATGGAACCTGCGGATTACTTGGAACGAATCCGATCTCATACGCTTTCCCGACGTCAGAAGGAGAAATCGTCGTTGACATGGCCACATCCCAGATCACATATTTCGAAATATGTAATTGTAAAAAAGATAATAAAGATTTAAGAGAAAATTCAGCGGTTGATACAGAAGGAAATGTAACTAGAGATGCAAATAAAGCATTAGCAGAAGACGGTACTTCAAATATTTTACCTATGGGCGGCAATTACAAAGGGTATAATATAAACTATCTAATTGAAATAATGACTGGAGCTCTTGTAGGGGCTAAGTTGAGCAACAAGATGGATCCAGGATATGTAAATGAGGATCATGGAGGATTCATTATAGTAATAAATATTGAGGCTTTCGGCAGTATTCAATCTTTTAAAAATGAAATTTCAGAGTTCAACAGAGAAATTCGCCAACAAAGACCAAAAAAAGGAGAACATGTCATTGTGCCAGGAGATAATAATCTTAATAGACTTGACGAAGTTAATAAATCTGGAATGGTTGAAATTGAAGAAGACATTTGGAATAAAGTTAAAATTCTAGATAACTAAATAATCATAATTAAAACTCAACTCCGGAAACTTATACCTCCAAAACGGATTCTCAATACACCATTCTTTCATAAAATCAAAACTAAAAGTTCGAGCCATATCCCGTCCGCTCCGTTTTAAGTGTTTGACAAATGCAGTTATGAAGTCTCAACTCCCCAAATTTTCGTCGCATAAATACTTCCCATTGCTAGCTATAGCTTTCATTCTTCTTTTTATATTGCTTGGAGTTCTTTTTATTTCCAATTATTTGGTGAAAATAAAAAACAAGATAGAAGTCACCTATAAAACAATTAACTTAAATCCTGTTGATGAAATCAAAACGGTGATATATGAATCTGAATACGTAATTTTAACATTTAATTACTCAGACGTTATTAACTACTTAAACGAGGTTAAGTATAATAGTCAAGAATCAAAAAACATAAAACAATATATTGAAGAGCAAGGCTTAACTACAAACGAAATAATTATATCGGAAATCTCGATTTATTATATCGGAGATCTTATTGAACTATCTACTGTAAAGGTATATGACAAAGTATCTGATAGATATGTAGAAGAAGTCGAGGTTGAAGAGCGACATATTCATTGTGGACCAATGTGTGAATCTGGACAGAAACATTATAGAATTCAACACGACAAAGATCCTTTTTTATCGATCCCGACATGGATTTCTTAAATACAGAAAAATATTATTATAATAAAAACAGATAATTAACCTTAAAACTTGCCTTTGGAAACTCGTATCTCCCAAACGGATTCACTCTAAACTAATTTTAAGTAAAATTGAGGCTAATGGTTCCGCCCCGTTTAACGAACACATGTCTGTTTTTGACCGCAATATCGAAGGGCTCAAGGTAAGTTCCACTCTCCAAGTTGAGTAGGAACAATATCTCCTTAAAATTTAACTGTGATAGCAATTATATGAATCAAAAAGAATATTCTTCGAAAATATTATCAAGACCATTCCTGTTGTCACTTACTCTTTCTCATGGTTCAGGATTATATTCGTTACAACTGTCTCATAAAGCTAAAAAATATTTTTGGGGGAACATATTATTTTTTGATCTTCCAATTGTTATACTCGTAAGTAGTATTATTCTAAACTATCATAATCCTAGCTTTTTTCAAGGAACAATACTAAAAATAACAGAGTATGTTGTAAATCTTTTCTGGCTAATCGATTTTTTGAATGTAGGGATGTATATAAAATAAAGAAGAATGATTGAACATCCTAAATGGGGAAATGTCACAGCAAAAAAATGTACAAGACTTTAGAAGAGGTTTTTGATTGAAAAAAGTTCGAAGCCTGATTCCTCGCCAGAGGCGAACAGGCGCCCGCCCTGGTTAATCCTTTTATTCAAACCTACTCAAAATTTTCATATCTACCATCCTCATAAGGAGGATAGCAAATTTCATAAACAGTAAGCTTTGAATCCGGATCCGCTAAGAACACGCTGTAGGGGAGTTTCTGAGCCGGCATCTATACGAATAATCCCAAGATCATATTCACCATTAGCGGAAGGAACGGTATAAACCTCACAAGTAACTCCGGGAACTACTTCACTTTTCGAAATATATCTAATGACTCTATCCTGTCCATCCCAATTAAAGGTTGAAAGTGTCATACAAGAGTGATTTAAATAACATCAGCTATTATTATATCGTATATTGTGTCTAGTCAAAACCCACTGACAATAATTTGCAATAAATTCAGTAGGAAATAACAAACTTTATTTCTTTTATTTAATCTCTTTTTGTTTCTCGATGTGGTTTGTAGTAGAATACAGAAGGCAGGAGTGGCTTTTAACAAGCATTTACGTAAAAATTTTCAAAATTAATGAAGAATACTCTTTCAATAAAACAAGAACTAAATGAATTCCTGTTATATACGGCACCAGATGGAGAAATCAAGGTGGAGGTATTTTTTGCGAATGAGAACATATGGCTAACTCAAAAGAGAATGGCAGATCTATTCGGTGTTGACGTTAGAACAATTAACGAACATTTAAAAAACATATATTTAAGCGGAGAATTACAACGAGATTCAACCATCCGGAAATTCCGGATAGTTCAAAACGAGGGAATGCGCAAAGTTTCCAGAAGAATCGAGTTTTATAACCTCGATGCAATAATTTCGGTCGGTTATAGGGTTAACTCTTCACAAGCAACAAGATTTAGAATTTGGGCAACAGAACGACTAAAAGAGTACATAATCAAAGGATTTGCAATGGACGATGATAGGTTGAGTAATGGCAGGTACTTCGGCAAGGATTATTTTAAAGAACTCTTAGAGCGTATCCGATCAATTCGATCAAGCGAACGTAGAATATATCTTCAAATCACAGACATTTTCCAGGAGTGCAGTATTGATTACAATCCAAACTCACGTATCACAAAGGACTTTTTTGCAACGATTCAAAACAAATTTCATTATGCTATAACCGGACAAACCGCAGCAGAGATTATTCATTCTAACGCCGATAAAAAGAAACCATACATGGGCTTAACTACTTGGAAAGATTCACCCAAAGGACGTATTTTAAAATCCGATATAGTGGTTGCCAAGAACTATTTGTCAGAAAAAGAGATAAGAAAACTTGAGCGAGCTGTTTCCGGCTTCTTCGACTATATTGAAAACGTAATTGAGAGCAAGAAAACGTTGACAATGGTACAATTTGCTAAGAGTGTTGATAAGTTTCTTGAGTTTAATGAGTACAAGATTTTAGATGGGAAGGGCTCGATTTCAATGAATATCGCTCAAAATAAAGCAATTTCTGAATATATTAAATTTAATAAAACACAAAAAATTGAAAGCGACTTTGAAAAGCAACTAATAAAGAAACTACAAGATGACCTAAAG
This sequence comes from Candidatus Dojkabacteria bacterium, assembly GCA_016927995.1. NCBI lineage: Bacteria > Candidatus Dojkabacteria bacterium. Next base: position 35,881 of record JAFGLO010000011.1, on the reverse strand, counting down.
ACAAAAATTAAGTCGTCCAAAGATTAAATCTCTCTCTTTTGTTTCCCATTGTGGTTTATAGTAAAATACGACAATTAATACAACTATAAACAAGAAAAATAAGGAATGGCAAAAACATTACTCAAACTGTGGAAATTCAAGTGGTGGCCCATTGTGAGAACATCACTGGTCTTTATTGGTCTTCTTGCTTGCATTATATTTAGTGATCCCTTGGATAAAGATAATTTCGCAGGTAAAGTAGTTGGAGTGATTTTGCTATCTATATTGACTACACTTTCTGTTGATGGCTCACAAAAAATTTACACGGCCTTCTCGGAGATCAAGAAACGCATTTTACTGGAGGGGGAATACGAGGAGTTCGGATATATGACTGACACCCTAGAGAAAGATAAAAAGACGGGCGAAATCAAGAACCTCAAGGATTACTATTCTCTTAAAGGCAAACCACAAGCATATGCTACGATCATTCTTTCGAAAGAAGATCAATTTCAAATTAAGGTGAGAAATTCTCCTGAAAATAATGAAGCAACGTTTGTGTGGGAGGGTAAAGCATATTTTATAACTGATAACATGGTGGATATAGGATGGAGATATACTATCTATCCGGAAGAGCATGAGGCGTTTTTCAACTCAGCAGGATACAAAAGAGCTATCATCAATCAAACGAAAGATAGTATAAAAATCATCTGCTTTTCAACAGACAACCAATATTTTAAACGGGCGGTCTTTGTAAAAGTAAAATCACTAAACCCACTCTCAACGCTACTCTAAATTCTCATATCTACCATCCTCATAAGGAGGGTAGCAAATTTCATAAACGGTAAGCTTTGATTCCGGATTCGCAATCCACTTCATAGTTTGACCAACTTTAACCTCAATCTGAAATGGCTCACTCATATCATCGCTAACTTCATAAACCACCTCGTCGTCCGAACCCTGATTAATTAAAAGTTTCCCTTTTCCACTAATATGTCCTTCTACAGTTTTGCTACCCTTAAGAACACGCTGTAGGGGAGTTTCCTTACCGGCATCTATATAAATAACCCCAAGATCATATTTACCATTAGCCGAAGGAATGGTATAAACCTCACAAATAACTCCAGAAAATACTTCACTCTCCGAAATATAACTAACAGCTATGTCCTGTCCATCCAAATGAAAGATTGAAAGTGCCATACCAGCATCATTTAAATAACGTCACCTGCTATTATATCGCAAATCATTGTAAATATGTCCTCTTCTAGTGTGTTTAATTATCCATGTAACGGATGTACAATAAAACATATTAGCTAAGTTTTAACCTCACTAAAAATGCAAGTAAGCATAACCGAGCTAAAAACTAATCTTCAAATAATTGCCCTTAAGTACGTCTCATCAGAAGAGGCAAAATATTTTGCAGAGGAAATATCTGAAGCATACATTAGAAAACATCCAAGATGTAATGTATTAAAAGACGAAGTTATTTCAGATACAGAGCGACAAGAAAAATACAAAGGAAATGAAATAGAAGTAAAAAAGGAGCTTCCAAGCTTACTACATCTTGATTTTCATAACCTCCCAATGACTTTTAAAATTAAATGGATTCATGACAAACTCATAGAAAAAGCTCAAAAAACAGGTATTTCCATTTTAGGACTTGATAACTCAGGAGGAATGCATACGCTTCACACGTGGACTCAAGGTCTTGCCAAAAGAGGGTATTTTGCCATTGCTGGATATAATGGAGGTCCATCAGGAGTTATCCCATTTAACGGAACACAAGGACTTTTAGGAACCAATCCAATTTCATACGCTTTCCCAGCAAATGAAGGAGAGATTGTTATAGACATGGCAACTTCTCAAATTCCATACTTTGAAATACGTAACTGTAAAAAAGAAAATAAAGAACTGCGTGAAAATTCAGCAGTTGATTGCGAGGGAAATGTAACAAGGGATGTAAACAAAGCTTTAGCCGAAGATGGAACTTCAAATATTCTTCCAATGGGAGCAAATTATAAAGGGTATAACATTAACTACCTTATTGAAGTAATGACAGGAGCTTTGGTTGGGGCAAAATTAAGTAATAAAATGAATCCAACCTATGTAAATGAAGAACACGGCGGGTTTTTAATCGTGATTGATATTAATGCATTTAATTCCACAGATTCATTTAAGAAAGAAGTATCGGAGTTTAATATAGTTATAAGGAATCAAAAGCCTAAAAAAGGAGAAACGGTTCTTGTACCTGGAGATAATAATCTTGAACGATTAAGAAAAGCAACCGAATTAGGAACTGTTGACGTTGATGACGAAATCTGGCAAAAAGTCATCGAGCTTACTAAATAATTACGTGTTCTAAGCGAAAAGTAGCTAATATAAAAACCATTATCCATGATCATATCAATAAAAGAAGCAACAGACCTAGGAACCAAAATATTGACAAAAACCGGATTTTCAGAAGAAGAAGCACAGTACTGTATCGAAAATTGTCTTGAAGGCGAGCTCACAAACAAAAAAACACACGGCTTTATACGCATACCCGTTTTAATAGAAAAAGTTCAGCAGGGTAAAATCATTGTAGGCGGAAAAGATATCTTTATAGAAAAAGAAACACCCGTATCAATATTAGTTAACGGACAAAAGAAACCAGGCCTTTATGTTATAAATAAAGCACTTGAATTAGGACTTAACAAAGTAAAAGAATCTGGAATTGTTGCCGTTGGGGTAACAAATACAGCACCAATTTCGGGATTAATCGGACAGTATGCACGCAAAGCCACCGAAAATAACATTATTTTTATCGGGTTCAATAACTCACCGGGTGGACTTGTACCATTTAGCTCAATAAAAGAAATCTTTGGAACAAATCCATTTACCGTTGGAATTCCAACAAACGGGATACCTTTGATATTAGACATGTCGTCAAGCAAAATAACATGGGGTCACTTACTTCTCGCAAAGGCCGAAGGAAAGGAAATACCCGATAACGTTGCAATCGATAAAGACGGGAACCCAACAAATAGTCCCGAAGCATCAATGGAAGGTGGGTTACTACCTATTGCCGATCACAAGGGCTCGGGAATCGCATTTATTGTGGAAATCCTTGGGGGAGCATTAACAACCTCCCGATGCGGTTACAATATTAAAGGCGGCTGGGGTTCTTTCTTTATTCTTATAGATCCAACCATATTTCGATCCATAAAAGACTTTAAAGCTGATGTTGAATCTTTAATAAATGAAGTTAAGAATTCTCCAAAGCAAAAAGGCGTAAAAGAGATATTTTATCCAGGAGAGCAATCGCAAAAACTTAGGCAGGCCTGCCTAAAATCAGGAAAACTTGAGCTAAACGATAAACTATACGAAGAGCTTAAACTTCTTCTTGGCTAAAATATAGCCGCGAGTGGAGAAAGATATAATAACTTTTACCATTGACAATCAGTCCACCCCATAGTATCATACTTCATTAAGCGTTAAGCCTAAACCATATGTCCATAGAAATTACTACAGCCCCTTTTTCAAATGATGGTTTACCACACCCCGATTACTATACTATTGGAAGAACAATCCAATGGGATAATCTTGCGACCTCCAAGAAATTTGACTCGGAAACATCATTTCGTGAAAAACCACTCTGTATAACAAGATGTATTGGTCATTTTTCTGCAGCCGGCTATGAATGGGCAATAGTCAGAATGTATTTTCCTAACGGTAAATGGATCGGTACCCAGCCCAACCTTAAACTTGTAGACTCTGAATCCTTCCATATTGAGCCAGTTAGAAATATTGAAACAGGCGAATATATTCCCGACAGAGAAGGACCATGTATTCCAAGACCTGGACACATCATTTACATAGGGGCGGGCGACGAACCTCGGCTTTGGTACTGGAGTTATATAGAGCCAGAGATGCAATTTCCTGGTTTAGATTGGCATACATTGCTTAAAGAAATAACTCCTGCTTTAATGGACGAACTTGAAAATGGCAAAAGTATGCGGGATTCATAATAATATGTGATTGTGTACAATGTATATGTATGTTAGAGCTAGTGAGAAAAACAAAATATAATGCTATAATAGACCATGAAAGAATTACATGCATGCGGAGTCATAATAAAAAATGGAAAGATATTACTAACTCAACGACCACTAACAGACTATTCTGAACCCGGGAAATGGAATCCCATAAATGAGACTGTCGAAGAAGGCGAATCCCCAGATATTGCCGTTGTCAGAGGTGCCAAAGAGGAAGTTGGCCTAAAATTTACAATCACAAAGGTCTTTAAGCCAATTACCTTTGTAGATCCAGACACATATATTTTCATAGGCATCGGCAAAGGGAAAATAGTTCCCCAAGAAAGTGAAGTCGCACAGTTTGGCTGGTTTTCGTTTACAGAAGCTCAAAAACTGGAATATGCGTATAACTACGACAAGCTGATAGAAGATTTGCATATGAGCGACTTACTGTAAGATCACCGCAAATTTACTAAAATCCACGAATTTATAGTACAATTAGTACATGAAAACCTTCCTAAAACAAAACTGGCTACTAGTAGTGGCAATTATTTATCTTATCTGGCCGGCTTGATATAATCGCGGATTTCACACCACTTGTTGGTCAGGTTGACGATTCACTATAAAACACTCCCAATCACATCCCTAAACCTTTCAACCTTTCTTACATCCTCTAAGTTTAATAAAAATGGAGAAACATCCTTTCCAAGAGCTTTAAAATCTAAACCTTCACTTTTTTCTAAAATGTACCCCTTTAAATCAACCGGCTTATTAATATTAAGTCTGTAATCAAGATACTCATAATTAGGCTTTGTGAAACCTAATAAGAAAATCACATCAAAAAAATCCCTACCTTTTGGACGCTTTCTATTAAACAATGCGTAAATTTTCTGAGCTAAAAGAATGTCAGTAGGTGTAACTAAAATATTTCTTATAACACCAAACTTATTAAGTAAAAATACATCGGGTTTATAGGTAAAGCCATGTGATAAAGTATCAATTTGAATCAGAATCTTTTCTGATTGCAATGGAGTAAGTTTATTTTTATAAAGTAATTCTGGGAATTTAATATTACAATGATATGCTCCTTTTTTGATATTTCTGATTTCAACTTCAAATCCTTCCAGGCTTAAACCTCGCTTTATTGTTTTTGAAGCTTCAATAAATTCCTCATAAGATAAACTAAAATTATCGAAGTCCAGATCCTCTGAAAATCTAAAACTATTATGTACAATTCGAATACACGTACCTCCAAGAAATGATATTTTATTACCAATTTTACTATCTACAAATAGATCTAGGATCTTATACTGCAAATATTCCCTCAGCATATGTCGAGGACTTATATACTGGCTTCCATCAAAATATTTTGCAATATCTTTAATATCAAGCATTTTTTAAAAACCTCATGAATTTATCTACTCTACTATTTAATGCCTTATTATCAAAAATTTTAAGATATTTATTAAACTTTTCCTTTGAGTATCTTTTCAAAAAATCTTCACCATTAAACCTTAGTTCAAAAAAATCAGATTCATTATCAATATTTGGATTCAAATAAAAATAATCTAAAATGCACTTTTCTATTTCTGCAACCTGAGAGCCATGCACTATGTCATAACCCCAAAATAAGTTTGAATTTACCGTTCTATACATAAATTTCCCCAAATTATTTTCAAATTCGTTTGTCTTTCTTGTGGTAACTGAGGTTATAGAATAAACAGTTTCCGGAATAAGTCCATAATAAGATAATGCCGTTTCAAGTGATAAATAAGAAGGAGAATATATTCGATTCGCTATATGAAAAAGCCTAGATTCAAAGATATCAGTATCAGAAAACATATATCTATCTCGACGTAATCTGATTATATATCTTTTATCTAACCATTCAATTAACCGATTTCTATAGAAAGAAGGATCCCATTGTCTTATATCGTTAAGACTAAATACAACAATTTCTTTCAGTTTTGTCTTTAAATCAACGTATCTCATTTCTCTTTGTTACTGTATTTAGTTACTTACAGAAACAATATCACAATCTAAAGCCTTTTGTCAAATGTGGCGGTTTAATCACAGGCATGATAATATGTATTTAATCGTGATGGAGTATATTGGAAAAATGAAGATTAAAAACTTTCTTAAAGAAAACTGGCTACTAATCGTCGCCATAATTTATCTTATCTGGCCGCTTGATATAATCCCGGACTTTACACCGTTTGTCGGTCAAACCGACGATTCAGTTTTATTTGCAATTGAGCTTTTTAGAAGATGGTATAACCAAAGGAAAAATACTTGACAAAACAATAACGTTTATTTACAATATAATACAAATTTGTATTAAAACGTAAATGAAAAGGCTGTCCTTTTTTTCACAGTTTGAAAATTCACCGTATTTCACAAAAGAGAGTCTTTTAGTCTCTGCAGATCGCTTATCAATTCCCACCACAACCATAAATACCTATATCCAGCGAAGCATAAAAAACAAAGAGATCTTAAGCCTAAAGCGTAATTTTTATACGACAAAAAAATACTTTGACGCACACAAATCAAATCTAATGTACAGCTATATGGTAGGAAATAAGTTGGTTGAACCATCCTACATATCAATGGAAAGCGCACTATCATACTATGGAATTCTTACAGAGGGAATATCCTCAGTTATAACATCTGTTACCCCAAAAGCAACACGTAAGTTTACAAATAGGATCGGAATTTTCCACTACAAAAGCATAAAAGCTCAACTGTTTAATGGATTCATAATATTAAATAAAGAATTTAAAATAAGCATTGCAAGCCCTTACAAAGCCATATTTGATTACTTATATTATCGAATACCAATCGATACCTTGAGAAACAAAACAAAACTTATTAATGCAACCGAAGAGTACCGTCTCGATATAGGTATACTAGATAAAATAGAGCGCCATGCCTTATTTGAACTTATTAAATCAATATAATGAGCGAATCTATCCTTGTAAAAAAGCTTAAAGAAAAAGTAGCTACTCTTAAAGAAGCCGGACATACCGATATCATTATAATAAACGCAATAAAAGAAGAGCTGCAGCATTACATTCTAAACTATATATTCAACAGCGCACCATACTCAAAACTGATAATGTATGGCGGATCCCTTTTACGGATAGGTTATGAATTGCCAAGAATGTCAGAGGACCTTGATTTCCAAACCGCTGAAGAACTAGACTTACCAGCACTTAGAACCTCCTTAATTTCACATTTTAAAAACCGATATTTACAAACAGTGGACATATCTATCAAAGAAGGTATAAAAACAAGTACACTTATGATCGGTCTTGATATTATTGAAGCACTTGGCATCAACGTTTCGTGGTCAAAATTGAAAATTAGGTTTGATATTAATTACTTTCCCGAAGCCAACAAATTAATTACAGAAACAATTCCGATTGTTCATGATAACTTAACTTATACAATAAAAACTTATCCTATTTCCACGCTTATGTCCAGTAAAATACTTGCGGTAATAAACAGAAATGATCGAGGAATTGGTGAAGAAAAAACAAATTGCAAGCCAAGAGATATCTACGATCTCATCTGGTATTTAAAGCGTAATACATACCCTGATATTGAATATTTTAAGCTGAATAAAGAGAAATATGAAACACTGAAAGACTTACTTGATAAGCTTAAACTAAGAGTTGCTAATCTTGACGACAATCTTTTTGAAAAGGACCTTGCCCAATTCTTCTACGACAGAACAAACTATGACTTATGGATTGAAAATTGGAGACCGACATTTCTTACACTCATAAATTCATACAAAGTTTACAAGGTTACAAGTTTTGACCAGCTATATTTAAAAACCTATCTGCAAACTGAGACTAGGGAGATAACTTATATTTTTAATAGCGAGAACGACACTTCGATCAGATTTGTTGTAGCACTAAGTAGTTATTGGTTTGACTTCTCAGATGTCAAAATAGAAGAGGGAAATCGAGTAAAAGAAATTGAACCGCTTATAAACGCATCAGCTGATTTAAATAGTCTGGATTATGAATATATAGGATTATTCTATAACAAAATAAATGACTTTATAAAAAGAAATAACAAAATTCTATACAAAGAAAAATACAAAACTCGACTAGTTCGAGTAACAACTGATAAATTTGATCCCAAAGAGCATATTATTCTAGACAGAAATCTCCTTAAAAAAATTCAATTTGAAGAGCTTTTATAGTGATTGTACAACCAGCAAAAAACTACACGTGGGACTTAAGCCTTTTATATAAAAGCGATTCCGACCCACAAATAGAAAAAGATGTAAAAATCTCAAAAAAAGAGATCTCCGACTTTGTAAAAAAATATAAAACCGCAAAAGCATATTTAAAAGATCCCAAGGCACTACACAAAGCACTACTAGATTATGAAATCCTTGCAAACAGCAATCATTCAATAGACAAAGCTTGGTTTTACTACTACTTAAGACGTGATCAAAATGCCCAAGATATAACAATAAAAAAACAATTCAACAACATAAATCAAACAGCAACGGAGCTTTCAAACAGTCTTACCTTTTTTACTCTCAAAATATCAAAAATTCCAAAAAACCTGCAGCCTAAAATGCTAGCCTACAAACCATTACAAAAGTACTCGCACATGCTAAAAAGATTATTCATTGAAGGAAAATACCTGCTTTCCGAAAAGGAAGAGAACTTATTTTCACTTTTAAGCAAACCTGCGTATTCAAATTGGACACAGTTTTTAGAGGAACAGGTAAACAAAACCGAAGGATACGTAACAACAACCAAAGGCATAAAAAAGAAACAACCATTTAATCAAATAATTGAAAATCTATCGAGCCGTGATTCAAAATTGCGCGACAGCAGCGCAAAAATAATTCATAAAATAGTATACGAAAAGCGTGAAATTGCAACAGAAGAGCTTAACTCTATTCTGGAATTTAAAAGAGTTTCCGACAAATTGCGAGGACACATTCGCCCTGACGAAGCCCGTCATATATCGGACGACATAGACACAAGTGTCGTTGATGCAATGGTAAGTGCAGTAACCAAGCGATTCGACCTTTCAAAACGATACTACAAAGCCCGTGCCAGAATACTGGGCAAAAAAAGGCTAAAATATCATGAGCGAACATTCCCCTTAAATCCCAAGTCCCTAAAATATGAATTTTCTCAGGCTCAAAAAATTGTACTATCAACATATACTTCACTTGATCCTGAACTGGGTGAGCTTGCAAAGAACTTTTTTTCTCAAAGAAGATTCGACGTATTCCCACAAAAAGGTAAATCGGGTGGGGCATACTGTGCCGCAGTTAAGCCAAAATATCCAACTTACATTCTTCTAAACTACTCTGGAAACGAATCAGACATTCTAACAATCGCACATGAATTAGGCCACGGAATAAATAATGAACTAATCGCAAAACATCAAGACATATTAAACTACGGAACACCTACAAGCACTGCAGAAGTTGCAAGTACATTTTTTGAGGATTTCGTTTTTGAAAACTTAAATAAATCCATCTCCGATTCCACGAAAAGGCTTTTGCTTATGGACAAGCTAGGCAACGACGTTTCAACAATTTTTAGACAGGTTGCGCTTTATAATTTCGAAAAAGAACTGCATGCAACATTTCGTAAACAAATGTATTTAAGCGCAAAAGAAATATCAGCTATGTTTAAAACTCACATGCAAGCATATATGGGACCAGCGGTTTCAGCCGACAAAGGTTCTGAAAATTGGTGGGTTCATTGGTCTCACATTAGATCCCCATTTTACGTTTATTCATATGCCAGCGGCCTACTTATCTCAAAGGCATTGCAAGCAATGGTACAAAAAGACCCAAAGACAATTTCAAAGGTAAAAACATTTTTAAGCACTGGACTTTCTAAGTCACCAAAGGAGATTTTTCTGGAACTCGGAATCGACATTACCAAAAAAGAGTTTTGGGAAAAGGGTCTAAATAGAATTGATGATATGTTGAAAAGCATTTAGTTAGCGTTAGCCCGCAGTAGATTTAGCTCGCTGTAGCATTGGCCTGCTGCTTTCGCCAGTTGGCAAGAAGAGCAAGCGGAGCATCAACATAGGCTACATTAACTCCTTCTTGTCCTGTGAGTTTTAATAACAATTCACGATACCATCTTTCTTTTCTTCTACACCAGTTATCGGCATTATATACTTCTTCAAGCGTGTTCCAACGTTCTTTACATTCTTCAAGCGACCTTTCATTAAGCCATGCAGAACAAAGCTTTTTAAGTATCTCCTCGAATTTATTTTCTGAAATTAAGTGTGATATAAGCTGATACAACCAGGCAGAATAACCTTGATATTGAACCGATGGATCTTCTGAGCTTATCTGGGCAATAACACCGGCAATCTGTGCTGATGGTTCTGGAGCAGCTCCATTCGCATGAGCAAACTCATGAGCATATAATTCCGGTATCACTTCGATTGTTGAAATAATTTCTTGGATAAAAGGATTACATATCCCTAAAAATCCCATGGTTTTTAAAAGCATTTTGGAAAACAACGACTTTTTAACTCTATGCGCTGTTCTAACAGGAGGATAGTAATTCTCAAAGAATTCTTTTACAGCCTTATGTGCCTCTGCAATTTGCTCGTCTCTTTCAAGTTTACGGCTTTCAGAAAGCTCATTTAGTTTCGAAATCACAAACGCTGTTTCCTCTGTAACATCAAAGGGCTCCTTAACAATTCCAAGCTTTTGTTCTAAAGGTGTCCTAAAATATCTATACCCATACGTAAGCATGAATATCAGAAAGCCTGTACCGGTTCCAATAAACATACCTTTGACCGTGTCGACCAGCTCTGCTGTTTTTTGAGTAGCAGAAACATCACTTGAGAGTATTCCAATAATACCAGCAACAACAAAAATAGCTAACAGTTCCTTTGCAATTGGTTGTGGAGCCAATGCAATATCACTTATAGCAAATGGGATGTGGTCAGTAACCCAAGAAGTTAGGGATATTATATGTCTCCCAATATGTTCAAAATATCCATCAGCAGCTCCTTGAACAAATTTAGTTCGTCTTAATGCTTCATCGGCATTAACCAACTGTTGGCATTCATGTAGCAAATAAGGAACATCTATACCCTCAGCTTGCATTGCTTGTGAACCTTCAAAAGATATCTTTGCCATGCTATATTATAGCATGGGTTGTCGTTTGACTTCCAGAGCAACCAAATGGGTATTGACCCATTTGGCAATGTATGTTATCATACAAGTGGGTAATCACCCATATATAAATTTATTTAACATAATTATGCCAAATCTAGACGGAACAGGCCCTATGGGGCAAGGTCCAGTTACTGGTGCAGGTCGCGGCGTTGGTCGTGGAGCCGGCAGAGGAGCCGGACGAGGTAGAGGTTTAGGAAGAGCAAAAACCGGCGTTGGTAGGGGTTTAGGTGGAACAAAAGAGTGCACATGTCCGAAGTGTGGATATAAAGAACCACATGTAAGAGGTACTCCTTGTACACAAAAAAAGTGCCCGAAGTGTGGAACAGCCATGCGTGGTATCTTCTGCCTCTAACTTAAAAGTGTGTGGGGTAGCATTTTCTGTTAACCCATGTTATCCCACTAGCTTATTTATTAACACAGACCAAAATGAGACATCGATTCAGACGACACTTGGGGTTTCGATTTAATGACATTTACTTTAAACCTAGAGGAATCCGTTTGCAACAATTACAAGAAGTAACAATAACCCATGAGGAACTCGAGACTATCCGCTTACGTTATATTGAAAAGCTCGATCAAGACGAAGCCGCAGAAAAAATGGGGATTTCTCAAAGCCAGTATCAGCGTGATATTACCACCGCGCTTGAAAAGATTACAAAGGCTTTGATAGAAGGAATGGCTATAAATATTCAGCAACCTCAGTAAAGTCTACACGATTTCACTTCTTCACCTGACTTGACTCAGCTTAAACTTTGTTATATATTTCAATATACATTGAAATGATTGCAATCTTTATTAATGAATGTTTCAACCAACAAAAAAATAGAAACCCTACGCAAACTTTTAGTACTTAACAGAATAAAAATTCTGACTCTACTTTCACAGAAAGATACCTGCGTTTGTCAAATGGTAAAGAAATTAAACCTAAAACATAGCCTTATCTCTCATCATCTAAAAACACTGCTTGATTTAAAATATGTTAAAACCATCAGAAACGGACAACACATAATTTACAAACTAATTGAATCCAAAAGGGACATCGTCCTTGAATTATTAACTATTATCAACAACTAAATATGAAAGTACTAAAATTTGGCGCAATCTGGTGTTCGGGATGCCTTATTATGAAGCCGATTTGGCAACAGATTGAGAGCGAACTAAAGTGGCTTAAAACCGAATATTATGATGTCGACGAGAACGCCGATCTTGTAAAAAAGTATGATATAACCGAATTTCCTTGTTTCATTTTTCTTGACAAGAATGGTACTGAAATTCATCGTGAATACGGTGAAATCGAAAAGAAAAACCTAATAAAAATCATTAATGAATATAAAGACAGTTAAACCAAACCTAAACATATTTAATAAGATCGCATTAGTTCTTGTTTTTTTTATTGCTATTTTTGCAGGATTTACACGGTTAGTCTATGCCCAGGCTGAACCCATAAATATTTATCTGTTCTATGGACTTGGCTGTCCGCACTGTGCAAAAGAAAGGCAATTTCTAAAAGATCTCAGGGAAGATTACCCCGACCAAATTACAATTTATGAATACGAAATTTACTACGAAAAAGAAGATAGCAATACGTTTCTAGATGTTATCGATTACTTAGATATCGAGGTTGCAGGTGTTCCTTTTCTTGTAATAGGGGAAAAGTATTTCGTAGGCTATGAAAGCGACAATACCACCGGGGCTGATATAAAAGCCGAGATTGACAGGTGTATACAAGACGGTTGTAAAGACAATCTTTCGGAATTGCTGTTAGGAGAAACCACACCAAATGGGTCCGATCCCAATGCTAAAATTCAAAGTGGATCAAATACAGAGAGCACATCGCCAATCTATTTGAACACCTATATCTTTGGCAAAGTAAATCTAAAAGATATTTCACTTCCGGTTGCAACAATACTTATTGCACTAGTCGATGGATTTAACCCTTGTGCAATGTGGATTCTTATATTTCTTATCACCATGCTTATTAACATGAAAGATAAGAAAAAACTGTATCTACTTGGGTCTACGTTTATCTTTGTATCAGGTCTCGTATACTTTTTATTTTTACTTGCATGGTTTAAGGTCTTTGATCTAATCGGCTATGTTTCTCAAATAAAGATAATAATAGGAATTGTCGCAATTGTAAGTGGAATTCTACACATCAAAAGTGCATTGTCTTCAAAGGGCGGTTGTCGTGCAACAAACGAAACTCAACGAAAAGGCATTATTGACAAAATAAAAAAAATTATAGCCGAAAGAAGCTTTTTGCTTGCAATGGTAGGAATCATCACTTTGGCCATATCGGTAAACCTTATTGAATTAGCTTGTTCTGCAGGGCTACCAGCCATTTATACAAATCTACTGTCAACAATTAAACTAACTCCAATTCAATATTACCTCTACCTGATTTTATATGTGTTAGTCTTTATGCTTGATGATTTAATCGTTTTCTTTGTTGCTATTAAAACTTTTGAAGTCACGGGAATAGCAAAGAAATACACAAAGTGGTCAAGCCTGATTGGAGGAATCGTTATATTAATTATTGGAATCATCTTAATAGTAAAACCCGAAATACTAATGTTCGGGTAATTATCTAAATTTTTTATATAAATTATGAGTAAGAAATTACCAATCTTAATCGGGGCTCTCTTTGTGCTTGGAGCTCTGCTTGTGGGGGAATTCTTTTTGGTGCAAAAATACGCATGCCCAACACCCAAAGAGGAAACACCCGCAGAGGAAACAGTTCCAAAAGCAATGATGCTTCTAATCGAGTTCCGTAACACCGACGGTCTTGTAAATATGGTTTCCGACATGAAAGAAAGAAATGTTAAAGGGATACTAATGGTTAATGCCGATTTCGTTCAAGCAAACCAGGAAACAATCCGTGAGATTCTAAAAACAGGTGTAATAGAAATTGCCGCATCATATGATCCCAAACCATATTGGGAAATGACATATGACGAGCAGTACGAAGTTATCACAGACATGGTAACAAGAATAGAGTCAATGCTTAACATAAAAGTGCGAATAATCAGCTCACGTTACATGGCATCCGACGAAAATACAGTAAAAATTGCTGATGAGCTTGGGATTGAATATATAACTGCCCGTGGAACAACAGAGCTTGCAACCACTGTCTACAAACCCGAAGAATACAACGTAAAAATAATTTCGGTTTCAAATATCGACGTTCCCGAATTTAAATATGGAAGTTTCTGTGATTACAGCTTTTATGAGCGAAACGGAAGTCCCGAAGATATGACAACTGAGTTTGAGCGCGCAATTACAGAAGAAAAATTTATTGGGGTTTCACACACATACATTGGAGGACAAAAGGCCCGCTGGAACAATATGTGGCATAACTTTTGGGATAACTACAACGTTGACTGGGTTGATTTAGATACACTTGGAACAGTCGACAAAGTACTTCCTATGTGGCAGATTCCTATAAACATAAATGCACCTTACACACCTGAGAAAATTAGACCGGCAATTCCTTACGAAGATGAGCAGGATGTTGTAAACCCATGTAAGGTTGATGATCTTAATGAGTCAGACGGCGGCAATGGCAAAATAAATCAGCAAGAAATTGTTATTTTCCACAACAACACAGGGCCCATGTGCGTTGATTTGCTGGCATTTCTTGATGAATATAACCTTTCCTACGAAGAGCATCTTACAACCGATAGCGATTTTTCAAGCGTACTTGGTACATACAAATCCGAATATCCGGAAAGTGAAGGTGTATCAACAACCTACGGATATTATCCATTTATTTTTGTCGATGGAAAAGCCTTTTCCGGATTTAACAGTGACATAGAAGCACAGCTTAAAACAGTTTTGGATCTTTAGTAGAGCCGTTCTACCAACGGACAGGTCATAAATAATTCTTTACTTCAGGACTTTACACACACTTTTACACATGTTAACGTAGAAGTATGAAAAAGAACAGTTTGTCCGGAGTTTTGATATTATTAACCTATTTCACGTTTGTTACCCTAATATTCGTTGCATCAGGCTGCTTTATTTATTCTCATCCATGGAAAAACTCCCAGACGCAACAGGTATTAGGAACATCAGCCGCCGAAACGATTTATGTGTCTACAGGAGGAAGCGATACGGGCCGTACGGGACTATCAGCGGCCAACTACCCAGGTAGTGGAACCGGCCAACCTTGTGCTTTTCGAACAATTCAAAAAGGTGCAACCGTGCTTGGAGCGGGAGATACACTTACTGTTCTTGCCGGAACATATAACGAAGATGTAGTGATTTCAAATTCTGGAACTAATGTTAGTCGGATTACAGTACAAGCAAGTGGAGCGGTATACACAAAAACCCTAGAGTTAAGCGGAAGTTATATTACATTAAAGGGATTTACCGTAACGCCAACGGATTGCCAATATAAAGGGGCAATTCAAATAATCGGCGATTACAACATTGCAGAAAACAACCTAGTAGAAAATAGCCCGAGACAAGGAATACTGGTAAGGGGAGTCTCCAATGGATCAATCGTCAGAAATAACACGATTCGATACACATACAACAATGGAATTGTTTGCAGTGGAACAAATAATCTCATAGAGGATAATGATATTGGTTATATTGTAGATCAGATGAGTCCATGTACAGAATTACAAGACGTTAATGGTATTGAATTTACAGGCACTGGAAACACATATCGTGGCAATTATATACACGACCTCAGAGTAGATCTTCAAGCTGGAACCCCACATATGGACGCATTCCAAACATATGGACAGGACCCACAATGGGGAGGCGCAGCCAAGAACACCATCATTGAGGGCAACTACATTTTCATGGGAAATACCACAACAGGCGTCTTGGAGAGGCCAGTCCCAGGAATATCTGTGACAGGGTTTATGCTAGAGGGGCAAAATGATTCCAACCAATGTGAAAACCTAACAATCCGCAACAATATAATAATGTCTCATGTGGGCATATGCACTGGAGGCGGAGGAAAAAACTTAATTGGTCTAAAAATCTATAACAACACCTTTAAAGGGGACCTGGGATTTGTATCTGACACCTGGCCAACTGCAATCAACCTAAACGACTGGGAAGCAGATTCCAACGTGAACGATTGCGAAGCAGCAATAGACGTACGTGATTTTCAGATCTACAACAACATTATGGTAGATTACCACACTCACTCATCATCAACACACCTTCACAACATAGGCAGCTGTGGGACTTATGGAAACAATTTATTTTGGAATTCCGACGGAAGCACCCCCAAAGTCTATGGATATATTCTGCAACCAACAGACAAGATGAAGATTAACCCACTTTTCATTTCTACAAACAACTTCCACCTACAGTCAACTTCACCGGCAATAGATGCGGGATTAACAATTTCTAGTATCACAAATGACTACGATGGAGTAACAAGGCCTCAATTTAATGGTTATGATATTGGCGCCTTTGAATATTATGTTGCACCTCAAAGTCCACCTCAGCAAGAGCCACAGACCCCAAATGAGGGCAACGAAGAACCAGAAGATCCGGCTCAAACTACACCCGAAAACAATTCAACAAGTAATACAAGCACTGACACCACACCAGAAGCTACAACCAGTGAAACAGTAAGTCCAGATGATTCAATAACCAGTTCAGAACAATCACCTGTAACAACCCTTGTCTCCAATATTTCAGAGAAAACCAGTATCCCGGAAGAGACACTTTACAAAGTCGGGGTTCCAGTTGCAGCTATCGCTGCAGGAAGTTCACTACTACTTATTCCCCAAGTTAGAGAAACCCTATTTAACTTTCTAGCATACCTAAACCCTTTCAACAGAAGACAAGGAAAAAAGAAAGAATGGGACTGGTCATAAACACTAAAATCAACATGGATAAGACACAACTCGAAACACTCTACAACGAAAACATCGTCAAAATCTACCGATTCTTTTATTCACGCACACTATCACAAGCTGTCTCGGAAGAACTTACAAGCCAAACCTTTCTAGCGTTTGCCGAAAATTCAAGATCCAAAACAACAATAGAAAACCCCGTAGGCTACCTTTACGGAATTGCAAAACATATTTTTATCAGCTATCTAAAACAAAAGGGTCACGAGATTCCACTTGAGATTGAGAGACTCGAAATATACGAGGAAATCGAGCAAACAACATATAGAATAGAAAGCAACGGTTATACACAAAGCCAAATAGAAACGTTTATCGATCGGCTTCCCGAAAAACAAAGACAAATTGCAAAACTTCGGCTTTTACAAAAACTAAAAACAAAAGAGATTTGCGAAAAGATTTGTAAAGACAACAATTATGTAAAAACAACAATGAAACGAGCTATAAAATCGTTAAGACTGATGATAGCCATGCAACCGAGTGTACCCCCGGATGCACTTATAAATTAATAACCTGTTTTATTTTTTATGGAAAAAGAAAGAGAGTTTGAAAAAGAAGAGCAGGAGGTGCTAAGTTTTTTAGAAAACCCTGCAGGCTCTAGCACACCGGATTCTAATTTTTCCAATTCGCTAAAACAAAGTTTCCTTAAAAAAGCAGGCATATTTAATTTTAGTTTAGGAGAGATCATGAAAAAATCTCTAAAGTACGCAATCATTGGGGTGGCCTCAGTGATTGTTCTGGTAGGTGGATTCTTCACCTACAAGGCACTATGGCCAAAGCCCACAGATCCACTGGCAAATATTGATTTGCAGGCACTTCTGCGAGGAGCAATAAAAAACAATAACCTGAGCAGGCAAGGCGGGACGCAAGCACTCGCAACCGGATTAAAATCCACAAACGAAGAGTCTGCAGACCTAGCCGCAGGTTATGGCTGGTATGATAATTCAACTTATATCAATTTTAACTATTCACACGATATTATCACCACCGAAAGGGGTCCTAAATCCGATAGCTGTCCTGTTTATGTTTACTATCCAGGGGAAAAGACAATAACCGAGACTTATTCATTCTGGGACGACAGTGGGTACAAAAGCAAAACTGTTACTAAAACGGGGGATGGCGAACTAATTGCATATTATCAGTCCGACGAATCAAGCAATTTCACATATTTTGGAGGAAACTATGCAATAAGAGAGACTTACGATTATAGCGATAGACTTTTAGGAGTGGAGCCTGCAGAACCGTTACAAGATCTTGATATGGGCAATACCATAGATAATGAATCTACTAAACCCCTAGATTCCGAAAATACTTCGACAGATGAACCAGAGTCCTTTATCGACTCATATTTCGGAACCGATGTAAAGGCTGTTGCATATGAGACTATCAATGACCAGAACTACGTAGTAATCGAGTTTAAATGGGACGATTTTTATTGTGGATCCGATTCAAATTCTAAAACCGTCTATACAAGACAATGGATAAATGAGCAGACCTACGAAATATATAAAGAGGAGATGTATCTTGACTCCGTAGCTACATCAAATCTTATTTCAACAACAATTTACGCTCAAGAGAATCAGTCAGACATAGCATGGGATACAGTTTCTTCCAAATTCGCAAACGATTATTTAAACGTTTCGATACATGAATATGTTTATGAGTACACTAGCGGAATTGATGAAACTGAGGTTAACGCATTTTTAGCTGCTAACAATTTTTCTATAATTGTTCCAAACGGGTACGTAACGAACGGATTTTATCTTTCGTACGAGGAAGAGCAGGATTATCCTGATTACTGCGACCGTGCCCTTTATCCGGACACCGAAATAGGTCGAGCAATGTATAACCAAAGTTGCGAATTGTATTCGTCTTGGTATCAGCCCGATTACGTTTCGGCAATAGCATCGGGGGATTACAACGAGACAACCAGCCGGGACGGAACAAATATCTCCATTGCCACATATGATAACAGTGTTAGAGAAGAACAGATTCTTGATTCTACTGGTTTAGTTAGAACCTCAACAGAAGAAACCGACGGCTCAGCAAAAGCCGAAAACGGATTTACCAAAACCGGTACAAAAACCTTAACCATAGATGGCACTAGTGTAGCCGCAAACGTTTATGTCTCCGAGCAAACTTATTATGAAATCACCGAAACCGTATCGGCAGACAGCGAAACTGAAGGTAATGATCCTGTAAAAGAATCTACCACAAAAACTTACAAAGCAGTTATGATTATGTTTAGGTATAAGAATGCACTGCATATAATTTCTGCTGATAATTACAGTGATGACAACTTTGATGCAGAAACATTTGTATATCCTGCATTTACTTCCTACTCAACGCTAAATACTACCGGCAGGGCAAAAATCCTTGAGCTTACTACCTCAAGCTGGGCAGTATATGAAGAAGACATACCGGATGAGGCCAAAAGACAGTAAAACCTTTTAAAGGGTAACCTCTGTAAATACTGCCGGGGTCCCAGAATAGGGACCCCGGCACAGTTGACTGAATCCATTTAAACGAATACCACCCTTAATTAATTTGTGTTAATATTATCTCAACTTTATTTAAACAGGTTCTTACAATGAAGCTCTCGCTTAATACACTGCAACAGTTTGTCGACGTAAAAAGCATTCCCTTTGAGCAATTTGTAAGCACCTTTTCAAGTGCCATTGCGGAGATTGAAGACATCCAAAAACTTTCCGAAAAGTATAAAGGTATTTTTGTTGGCGAGGTACGAGAAATCAAACCACATCCAAAATCCGAAAAACTATTTGTTTGTAAAATAAACCTTGGAAACACAAATGTACAGGTATGCGCAGGTGCTAACAATATAAAAGTAGGTGACAAAATTGCCTATATATCGCCGGGATTTTTAACCCCCGTAAACCCATACCCTGATCGAAAGCATGAAACAATTGCTAAGCGACCATTGGGCGGAGTAGAGTCTAACGGAATGTTACTCTCCGAAAAAGAACTTGGATTTGGAGACGACCATTCAAGGATTCTTGTACTTCCGGTTGATTTAACTCCCGGTGATAAACTAACAAAGGCTTTGGCTCTTGATGACACAATTATTACAGTAGAAAATAAAGCCTTAACTCATAGACCCGATTGTTTTGGAATTTATGGAATAGCAAGAGAGATCTCAGCTGCTTTTAACCTAGACCTTAACACTCCTGATTGGCTTTCACCCAAAGTTTCTAACATTGACGAAGACGAGAACCCTTTTAACGTTGCAATTAAAAATCCAAAGGATCACATGTTTACCAAAAGATATAGTGCAATAAGCTTAGGAAATGTAAATGTACAAGAATCCCCTCTGTGGCTAAAAATATTTCTACAGAAACACGACATTCAAAGCGTGAACAATGTTGTCGACATTACAAACTATGTAATGCTTTTGACTTCACAGCCACTTCATGCATTCGATTACGACAAGGTAAACGGTACAGTAACGGCAAGAGTCGCTCAAAGAAGCGAAAAACTCTTAACGCTGGATAACAAAGTTTACGAGCTTGATTCCGAAACCGTCGTAATTGCCGATGACGGCGGTGCATTGGGGATTGGGGGAGTTATAGGTGGAAAAGAAAGCGGGATCTCAGATTCCACAACAAAAGTAATTATAGAATCAGCAAACTTTGATTTATACAACATCCGAAAGACCTCAATGAAACTTGGACTCTTTACCGATGCCGTGACACGATTCGGAAAAGGACAAGATCCCGAGCAAACAATTACAGCACTACTTATGGTGTCAAAATTGCTGGTAGAACTTGCAAGCGCAAAAATTACATCTAACATTAAAGATGCATATCCATACCCACGAAAAAAACAACACATCGAAGTAACAACAGATTACCTAAGAACACGCATCGGGGTCTCCGAAAAAGAGCTACCTACAAATCAGATTGTGACTTATCTTTCCAGACTTGAACTAAACCCGATACTTAAAGCAAACACAATTTCCCTTACAATTCCAACGTTCCGCTACGATCTCTGCAATGCGGAGGATATTCTTGAAGAAGTTGCAAGATTATATGGATACAATAAAATTGTCCCAACAGTTCCAACACACACAGGGAAACCCACTCACCAAGTCCACGCTATTACAAGGGAGCAAAATCTACGACATACACTAACGGCATCCGGCGGAAATGAAATCATGACTTTTTCATTTATCGGTGACGAACTGTATACCAAATGTACTTTATCAACAAAAGACTGCTACCACATCCAAAATCCATTATCACCGGAACTTTCTTACATGCGATGCACTATTCTTCCAAATCTTTTGGAAAAGGTGGCTGAAAATACCGCACAAACATCAGAACCATTCATGCTTTATGAACATGGCGTTACTCATATTAAAGCTGATCTTGGTCCTGATAAACTTCCAACTGAATATCATAAGTTAAGCTTTGTCTATACAAATCCTGTTTCAACATCTAAAACTTCAGCCTATTACCACTCAAAGTTATACCTGGAACTGGTATTTAAAACGCTTGGAATTAAGAAAGGAACTATCCGATACACACTTTTAACAAAATATATAAACCCAATGCCGGCTTGGCTTAGACTTATAACTCCAATGTTTCATAAGGGCCAGTCAGCAATTGTCGAGTTAATTGACGAGCATGCAAACAAAAAACGTATTCCAATCGGAATCGTCGGTGCATTTCACCCAACAGTTATAGAGAACATGCGGGTTCCCGCCTATACAAGCGGCGTAGAGGTTCTTTTAGATAGTATTCCAAAGGCATTAACAGGAATAAGCAACTACAGAGAGCCAAGCAATTTTCCTTCTGTAATTCAAGATATTTGTTTTATTGTGGATAAAGATGTCACCTACGAAGGCATTATAAATGCAGTTTTAACTTCAAGGGGGGCAGAGTTTATGGAAAAGATAGAGCCGGTAGATATTTATCAAGAAAACAAATCGGACGAAACAAAGCAGGTTACAATTCGAATTTACTTTAACAAAGCCGATTCCCAAATTACAAACGAAGAGGTTGATATAGCCCGAAAGCAGTTAGAAAGAAATGTGCGAGATAAAACAGAAGGCCGGGTAAAAGCCTAATCAATATCGTCAATTTTAAAGTCGTCGCCGTCTTCAGATACAACAGTAACTTCCTTGCCATTTAGTTTGAGAATAACCGTTTTCTTATCGTTTTCTATTGAAACCCTGACAGAACCTCTGAAAACATCGCTAATTCCCGTTTCTGTTAAATCTTCACAATCGAAATCCTCCGGGAACAAATCATATAAGTCATCAACAACTTCTTCAGGATGCGAATCTGCCTTTTCTATAAAGTCATCTGTAAAATAATCACTCTCTTCTTTCTCAAAATCTTCTTCATGCAAAATTACGCACACATCATACAAAACTCCACTTCGAACCTCGGCTGCTTCCTTTTTCATAGAATTCATAAACCAGTAAATACCGCCGCCACAAAGCCCACAACCAAGTAGAACAAATAGCCCAATTGCTGCGATTATTGCAATAATTAAACCTTTTTTCATTCTGAATAAATAAAAATTAGATATTGTTCATATTACCCAATTTAGGGAATATTGTCCAAAAGCAGACAGTTTACGACCTTAACTCCTTGCGGTATAATGATATTAAACTAATTTACTGCCTACGGTTAACATGATTTGCGACAGATGTCAGGCCCGTGAAGCCAATACCAAAATAACTCAAATTATAAACGGACGTAACGTTACTAAATATATCTGTGATAAATGTCTTGCCGAAACCGAAGAAACCGGCGAAACTTCCTTCGATGGTCCATTCGAAAGAAGTTTCGGAGGCGGCGGTTACCAACCACAGCAGGAGAGCGTCGACATTAACAATTATTTATCCGACCGTGCTAAAAAAGCAATTCAAGCCGCAGTTGCAGGTGCAATAAAACATAAAAACAAAGCAATCGATACCCAACACCTACTTCTAGGCGTTCTCGAAGATGAAGTCGTACAAAAAATCTTAAACAAACTCGAAATTAATATTTCCGAACTTAAGAGCTATGTCGAATCACAAATAACCGATGGCGATATTGAAACCGAAATTACCGATTTGACTCCACGAGGTAAACAGGTACTTCAACTTGCATTTCAAGACGCAATGGAGCTTAATCATAGCTACGTCGGCTCGGAACACATTCTTTTGGGACTTATAAAGGAAGGAGAAGGCTTAGCCGCCCAAGTATTTAAAAAATACGGTATTAGTTATACAAATGCACGACAAGCCGTTGTAAGCCTGGTAGGTGAAGGCGACGAGAGCGGTAAAGCCGTGAAAGAAAAATCATTAACTCCAACGCTCGACAAATTCAGTAGAGATCTAACAAACTTAGCTGAGCAGGGAAAAATTGATCCTGTCATTGGTAGAGCCGACGAAATCACCCGAATTATCCAAATCTTGTCACGTAGACGTAAAAACAATCCCGTACTTATTGGTGAACCGGGTGTAGGAAAAACAGCAATAGTTGAAGGTTTAGCTCATCGAATAGTAAACGGCAGTGCACCTGAAGTACTTTTAGGAAAGCGGGTTAAAGAACTTGATATATCAAGTCTTATTGCAGGTTCAAAATACCGTGGTGAATTTGAGGAGCGAGCCAAAAAAGTGATCGAAGAACTCGAGAAAGCCGGTCGAGATATTATTTTATTTATCGACGAACTTCATACAGTTGTTGGAAGTGGTGCACAGGAAGGCCAAATGGATCTTTCAAACATGTTGAAACCCTCACTTGCACGAGGTGAACTCCAGGTAATTGGAGCTACAACTCTTAATGAATATAAAAAATACATAGAGAAAGACGCTGCCCTGGAACGCAGATTTCAACCGGTCTTAGTTGATGAACCCACAACTGACCAAACAATCGAAATTCTACGAGGATTACGTGATAAATACGAAGCTCACCACAAAGTAAAAATAACGGACAAAGCAATTGTCTCCGCTGCCCAACTGGCCACCCGTTACATAAAAGATCGCTTTTTACCTGACAAAGCAATTGATACTCTCGATGAAGCTTGCAGTAAAGTCCGACTAGAGAAAACATTACCTCCACAGGAGCTTATGGAATTGTCCGAAAAAGTAAAACAGCTCGAAAAAGAACGAGAAGCCTTAACCCGGGCAGAGGACTTTGAAAAGGCCGCAAAATTAAAACAGGAGATTGAATCACTAAAATCTCAAATTGCACCACTTGACGAAGCCTGGCAAAAAAAGAAGGGAACCGGTATCCCCGAAGTTACAATTGATGATATCGCCGACGTTATATCAAAAATGACGGGTGTCCCCGTTACAGAAATGAAAAAAGAAGAGAAAAAGCGACTTTTGGAAATGGAAAAGGAGATCCATAAACGGATTGTAGGACAAACCGATGCTGTTTCCGCTGTAAGTGAGGCGGTACGTAGGGCTAGGGTTGGGTTAAAATCTGAAAACAAACCCATTGCTGCATTTATTTTTTTAGGTCCCACCGGAGTTGGCAAAACCGAACTTGCAAAAGCACTTTCGGAATATATCTTTGGTGATGAATCAGCAATTATAAGGATCGATATGAGTGAATACATGGAAAAACACAGTGTAAGTAAACTAATCGGGTCCCCACCGGGATATGTTGGTTATGAAGAGGGTGGACAGCTAACAGAACGAATTAGACGTCAACCATACTCACTAGTCCTGTTAGACGAAATTGAGAAGGCTCATCCTGAAGTATTTAATATATTACTTCAACTTCTCGATGACGGCAGATTAACCGACGCAAAAGGTAGAACAGTGGATTTCCAGAACTCCATAATAATTGCTACAAGTAATATTGCATCTAACCTTATTCAGGAACACATTAAGAACAAGGGAAACAAAGAGTGGGAAAAACTTTATGATAAAGTCTTGTCCGAACTTAAACTTCAATTTAGACCCGAATTCTTAAACAGATTCGATGACATTATTCTTTTCCATTCACTTACCAAGGCACAAATCCGCGAAATAGCCTTAATTCTTCTTGAAAAGCTTAAACAATTGGTTCTGGCGCAAGGATTAACCATTGAATTTGACAATTCCGTTGTTGAAATGCTGGTAAACGCCGGATATGACGAGGAGTTTGGAGCGCGCCCAATGAAACGTACAATCCAGAAAAACGTAGAAAATGAGCTTTCAAAAGCACTTATTGAGGGGAAATTTAAAAAAGGCGATAAAATCAAAGCAACTGTTAAAAACAACAAAGTTATGTTCACTAATTAATCATATATTATCTACTATTATCTACAGTTTCGGTAGGACGAATAACAGGTGGTTGTAACTAATTTGATATTTTGTTAGAATACGAGAATAACATTATATTAATTTTTCAATAATGAAAAAACTTAAAACCCATTTGTTCCGATTAGTAAAAATTTTTCTTTTACTAAATCTAATTATCGGTAACACAGCTTCACTCTTCTTCCTGCTTTCAAATCCCGTACTTGCAGACACACCGGAAGATTATATTGAATCCAACGAAAACCAAATCTGGATTCAAAATACTGACGGCTCATTTACTTCTAACGAACCAATCACAATTGGAACATATGTTTTTCCAAACGACCCATCAATCTCTATTACCTTTACAAAAGTTGATGAGCCTGGAATCATAACAATAAACAAGATCCCTCTTACCACTAAACAGATCGAAGAAACTTCTGCTATTTATCCCTGGGCACTTGAGGTAACATCGACAATGCCGAATTACAGCTTCGAATTTACACTTACCCTTCCAAATAATAGTGAACCCGATTCAACCATTGCTTACTCTGAAGACAGCGTAAACTTTGCTCAACTAAATAATGTTTCAACTGTAGAAAACTCAATTATTGCAGAAAACGTCGATCATTTCACAATCTTTATTGTTATAAACCCAAACCCGGTAGGAAATGGAAACGCATGTGTCGTCGCAACTGTCGACGGCATCTGCTACGACACAATTCAGGAAGCGATAAATGCATCATCGAATGGCGATACTGTACAGGTTACAGCCGGAACATACAGTGGCAACATAATAATTGACAAAGAAATCACCCTACAGGGAAATGGAAATGGTACGGATCCTCTTGTAGATACAATATTATCTTCAAATTCAGGCGCAGCTGCAATAACCGTAACTGCATCAAATGTAAATATTGGAAACCTTCGTGTAACACCAGTAAATTCAGCGGGTATTCAAGTCGGTATAATGACAAACTCACCCGTAGGAGGTGACCCTATCGCAATATCAAACCTTACCATAAGCGATGTAATGGTTATCGGACCAGCCACCTACTTTGGAACAGAGACCGAGATTGGCTTAAAAGTTATGGTACACGGCACAGTTAATGGGCTTACAATATCAAACTCCGCATTTAACAATTTACATTACGGTATCTACTTTGCAAAAAACCCTGCCGGGGCAAACCCATCACCAGATACTACTTCTAACGTTAACACCGTATTAATTACTGACAGTTCATTTGATTCAAATGGCTTTAAAGGCATATACGTCGAGAAATTATCAAATGCAACGTTTACAAACATATCTGCATCAAATAACGGACAAAACACAACAAGTGGACTTGCAGCACACAATGCCGGTATAGATATCAACCTAAAGAATGGAAATTACTCCAATATTACCTTTAACAATCCAACTGTAACAGGAAATGGCTTAGGAGTAACACAAGGCAAGGGAATCGCAATAAAAGGACGAAACGATACCGCAGGCTATGGACTAAATACAACAACCTTAGATTTAGTTACAATAAATGGCGGCACAATTACAGGAAACGGCGGAACCACAGCTTCCGGTGGGGGAATCTCAATAGGAAATTACGTCACAAATGTTGAAATTCATGGTGTAACAATCTCCGGAAACAATAATTACGGGCTTTCAAACTGGACAACAACTGTAACCGGTGATCCAACAACTACTGTTCTTATCGATGCAAGAGGAAATAACTGGGGAGATGCAACAGGTCCCAACGATACAACAGGTGGCGACGGCAGTATTCCGGAAACAAACTCAGGCGGAACAGGCAATAGCGTTTTAGGAATGGTTGACTACACTGAATTAGACACAACACCTCCAGAATCCCCACTTTTCTTTTTAGAGGAGGATACAAATGAAATATTAGTTACATGGAAAGCGGTATCCAACGCAACTCTTTATAGAGTTTACGCCGATAATAATACAATAACACCGATTTATGAAGGAACAGACCTAAGTTACACACATTCAACAACAGGTCTCCACAACTATATTGTCACGGCAGTAGATTCGGCAGGAAACGAAAGCGATTCAGCTATAGAGTGGAAGTATGCAGAACCAATGGATATAGTTATTGATGACAGTGCCTTATATTCAGACCATAATAACAACGGAACTTTCTCTGTTTCTGGAGCAAATATGGCCATACACGTCAATCACTCAGATCCAAGTGTTCAAGCCATAGCTAGTTCCTACGTTGGAGGAGACACTCAGACATTAAGATCAACCAGCGCCACAGCCACATGGACAACAAATGATCTTCTAAACGGTGTTTACGAAGTTTACACCCAATACAGATGTGAACCCTCGGCTTCGCGAGGCGAGGTAGAATATACAATAAACAGCGGTTCCCCTGTCACAATAGATCAAGCAACCTGCGCAGTAACCTATGAACAATCTCAATCAGGCTGGGTATCGTTAGGAGAATACACATTTGTAAACGAGCAGGGCTCTGTTGTACTCCAGGGTCCGGGTTTATCAGGCGGACAAATTGCCATTGCCGACGCGGTAGGCTTTAGATTTGTTCAACCCTTAACTCCAGTACAAATTGGTTACAATGTTAACGATGGAACACCAATTAGCCAAAGACCAACAAGATACGATTGTGAAGGCGGTTATACCAATATAAATGGCGTATCAGTTCATTGGACAGATGTTTCAGCAGGAAACCCAAATATACAATATCAAAGACAATACTCTTCAAACGGAACCTCCTGGGCGGGTCTGGAGCCTTATACAAACCCTTACACCAACTATAGAAGCTTTGGTTATGGTCAAGTTCCACATTATTCAAGAGTCAGGGCAATAGATACATTAACCGGCGCGGTTTCGGACTGGAGCAATACTTGTTATATAACTTACGATGTAACACCTCCTGTCGTTACCTTTATCGATGACGTTGAGGCCGGTTTTAATCTTGAAGACATTATCTCGATCTTAGTAACAGATAATAATCCTGACCCATCAACTTATCAATATGCATTCACAGATGGAACCTGCGACAACACAGTCGTATTTACAGAAAGCTTTGAATCAAACACACCATTTACCATAGCAGACGAAAGTCACAACGGTATGTATGTTTGCGTAAAGGCAACAGATCTTGCAAATAATACAACTTATACAGTAAGCACTTATCCGTTAAATATTGACAATACAGCTCCGACAATTTCAACAATTGACGATCTAATTCTAACCGAAGGTCAATTACTAAACCTTGGATTTCTCAACGACCTTGAAATGCGTGACACAAACGGGAATCTTGACATGGTTTACGTTGTCATAACGTTTACAGATCCCGATGGAACATATACCATCCTTGATACAGCAATAGATGTAAGTATGGCTGGTTGCGGATATGACGGTTGTGGATATGGAGGAACACTAAACGAACTTTTCCACTATTTAACAGGAGAAACAATTGACTTTTCAGATATTGACGTTCCCACAGACACTTCATATATACCCGAGGGGGTATATACAATCCGTTACTACGTAACGGATTTTGCCGGGAATGAAAGTGAGGCGTATTTGGTAACTATAACAATTAATAATGTAGCACCGGCGGTTGTATTAGGAAGCAATCAAATAATTGAGACAGGTGGAGTCGCTAACTTCACCGCAATGTTTGGAGACCCTTCATATATAAGTGATCCCGGTTGGATTCAGGAAGTACCTGACGACTCACCCTGGTATGCCGAAATAGATTACGGTACAGGTGAAGGATTTCAATCATTAGGAACATTCGGTACTCCGGGAAACATAACTATTCCATCAAAACAATATCTTGCGGCCGGTATTTATACTGTTACTCTGAGAGTCTGCGAAGCAAGATTTATTGACAATCCATTGTCGGAGAATACCTGTACAACAAAATCAGTAACTGTAACAGTTAACCCACCGGTAGTAATAATTATTCCTCAACCGATCGTAACGATTAGACCGGTTATCCAACCCATAATTCCTATAGAACCGGTTTCTGAACCGGAATCTTTGGAGCCGGAAGAAGAGGACCTTGATAATAATATCCTGGGTACTACCGAGGAACGATGTAGCATTACATACAAAATCTCGGGTTATGTATATGAAGATAAAAACAAAAATGACAAAAAGGATGAAAACGAAAAAATCTTTACAAACCAGAAGATCCTTGTTGAGTACGAGTTCGACGGAAAAACCTACCAAATGGAGGCAATAACAGACGATAATGGATATTGGGAACTAAAAGTATGTCCAGGAAAATATACTGTAAAAATAATAGACGACGAATTACCTTCAAAGTACTCACTTGGCGAGAACAAAACTATAGAAGTAACTGATAAGGATACTGCGGACGTAAACATTAGACTAATAGGTAATAATAGATTCCCCTGGTGGATTCTTATTCCGATCCTTGTGTTTATACTCCTTGTTATAGGAATAATATTGTCGAGACGAAAACAGGAAAAGTAATTATAAAAAATAACTTGGCGAGTATTCTGACACTCTGTTGACATTCACCAAAGACCAGGGTATACTCGCCCGAGTTTGACTAAAGATACATTGAGAAAATGCCATTTTCATGGTATAATACAATCATAAATTGTTCTTTAGAATCCCTTGGGAGAAATCTCAAGGACAAACTCTCGCACCTTGCAAAAATTTGTAAGAGAATGCGAGGCTAATTTATAAGGGACACGTTTTGCGTGAATACCTTTAAAAAAGTGTTAGGATTGGCAATCGGTGTAGGGGTTAGCTCAGTTGTTGTAGGAAACGCTCTTGTATTTCTTTACGGTGCCGGTATCAAATTTCCCGTTAGAGCTGAATCAAAAGTCGAAGATGAAAACATCTATTCTGACATTGTTACAACTCCATTTGACAACAGCTATTTCTTCGGAAAAACCGAAAATTACAGCAATTTATCAGCAAATCAAACCGCCCGAATGCAAAAAGAAGAAGAAATCATGGCAAATGTTACCAAAGTAAAAGCTTTCTACGAAAAATATAAGGCTCCTATGGCATCTTCTGCGGAATTTCTGGTTCGATACTCGGCAAAAATGGGAGTAGACTACAGACTTATCGTTGCAATTTCCATTGTTGAATCCGGTGGTGGAGTAGTGTGTTTTCGACCATACAATCCATTCGGATGGGGTAATCTTGGATATACAAGCTTTGAAGAGGCCATTGCTACAGTTGTTAACGGTATTGCAAAAGGTTACTATGCAAAAGGACTCACAACACCCGCACTTATGGCTCCGGTATACAATCCCGTAACACCTGAAGCTTGGGCACAAAAGATTACAAACATAATGAACAGCCTTTAATCGTCGAAACAGCTTTTAATACTTTCACAACATCCCCAGCAATGGGAATTCAGGATCCTCGTGAATATAATGTTCGTGTTTAGTACAATCCTAAAGGTAGGAGACACTACAAAAATCAACGAGCACTGTCTATGAGGCTGAATTCCCATTGCTGGGGATGTTGTGAAAACCTAGGAATGCTAAGGGAACTCCAAAGGTAACTATGATATGCCGTAATTATTCGCCGGCAACTACAATATCGCCAACAACAATTCCAAGGTTATTAACAACTCCAGCATTTACCTCGATTGCATATTGATAGGAACTAGCCGGTGTATATGGCGTGCAATCTGATTCGCACGGTTGAAGTTTGCTTGCAATTTCGACAACAGTATCATTGCTATCTAAAAATATAATATCCAGGGGAAAACTCATGCCCTCCATTGTAAATGCAGCATTGACAATGGTGTCAAATACAAAAAGCATACCCATATTCTGCTCAAGAATATCATACTCGGAGAGCCCTTTAACCCTAAGTTCCTCGGTATCAGCGGTAACGTAACTTATGTTACCCTTGGCTTCACCATCTTGAGACAGAAATGAGAGCGTAGGCAAGAGGGTATCATCGGAAAGATTGTTTGTTAGATCGTCGGTTGATGTATTCTCTAACTCTTCCATTAGTCTCCTATACTCTAGAAGTGCGGCATCTCTTCCGGAAAGCATTTTTATGAGAAGAAAGGCAATAAGAACACATACTAAAATTCCAATGGATATCATTCCCCATTCAGTCTTCAAAAACGAAAAATCAATCTTAGGTATGTTTATTTTGAGTCGTTTGGGTTTACTAAATGAAAATTTCATTAATAAAAATCAAACAAATTATAACTTAAGGATTATACAACACTCTACCTGTCATGTCAGACGGAACATCAAAACCTAAAAGTGACAATACTGTGGGCGCAATGTCACAAAGTCTACCCATTGGAAGGGTGCGAGAAGAGAGTCCATTACCCACAATACAAAACGGCACAGGATTAATTGAATGTTCAGTATCAATATCTCCCGTTGAGGTAATAAGCTCTTCGGCATTACCGTGATCAGCGGTTACTATAACTCGTCCGCCTCTACCGACAATTTGGGGCACTATTCTGCTCATACACTCATCAACAACCTCTACCGCCTTTATACTTGCAGGAAGATTCCCAGTATGAGCAACCATATCCGGATTTGCAAAGTTCACAACATAAAAACCGTACCGCTCAGTCTCAATCTTGGAACCTAATATTCTTGTAACTTCATCTGCGCTCATCTGTGGCTTTTGATCATATGTGGCAACATCACGAGGGGAGGGAACTTCGACTCGGTCTTCACCATCAAAAACGATATTTTGACCACCATTAAAAAAGTAAGTAACATGGGGAAATTTTTCTGATTCAGCAATTCGAAGTTGTGTAATTCCCTTCTGACTTAAAATCCTGCCAAGGGGAACCGTAATATCGTTCCTTGGAAAAATTAACTGGGTATAGTCTATGAACTTCCGACTATAGAGCATCATTGTTGAAAAGAAAAGATCTTTAAGTACAATTTCTCTGGGAAATCCAGTAAAATCAGGCATAACAAAAGCTTCAGTAAGCTGTGTGGCACGATCAGCCCTAAAATTTAGAAATATAAATGCGTCACCTTCCTTTACAATTCCGTCAGGATTTAGAACATAAGGATTAAGAAACTCATCGGTTTTATTCTGTTCGTAGGAATCGTTAAGTGCAAGACTATAAGAATCAATCCTTTTACCGATTCCCTGTGTAAATAAATCGTATGCAACTTTTGTTCTATCCCACTTCTCATCACGATCAAGATAATATCTTCCAAGAATCGTTGCAATTTCACCAACCCCTGATATCTGAATGCGAGATGACAGTTTTTCAAAATATGTAGCTGCCGATTTAGGACCGGAGTCCCTACCATCGGTAAAACAGTGGATAAATATACGAGACTTGGGAGAAAGCTTTGATAAAACACTCAAAATCTCTAATAGATGGTTAATATGCGAATGTACACCGCCATCACTTAAAATTCCGGCTAAGTGAATTCTACCACCGGTTAAAGCCAACTTTGAAACCAACGCTTTCAATGTTTGGTTGTTAAGAAGGTGACCGCTTTCGATGCTTCTATCTATTCTAAGTAGTGATTGATAAACGACCTTGCCGGCACCAATATTTAAATGACCAACCTCACTGTTACCATTAATGCCTGCAGGTAGCCCTACAGCTTCTTCTGCAGCATTTAAATATCCGTGAGGATAGTTATTCCATAGCTTTTCTAAGAAAGGTGTTTTTGCAAGAGCAACGGCATTGCCATTAGATGCTCTGGCTACACCGAGTCCATCAAGAATTATTAACGCAAATGGTTTCATGGTTTTTAAGTATACAACAAGACAAAAATGATAACCAGCAATATACATTTTTATTGTACAACCGAATAGATACATAGTAAAATACACCGTTTTGCCAAACTATAATTAAATAGATAAGAAAATCATGAACCGGCATACAAATAAAAAAGTAAAACCAAAGTCCACGAACATGCTCCAAAAGTTTGGATTGATAATACGAAATGGAAGTTGGGTCTATCGATTGTTTTTCAAAATCTCGCCGTTTTACACAATCCTTATGTTTTTTTCTTCGGTTAGTACAACTATTCTTCCAATACTAGGTTCATTTTACACAGGTAAATTTATTGATGCGCTCCTAAATCTTACCCAAACAGGGGTTAAAGATATATCTGAACTAGAACTAATTTCTCCTGTTGTCATAATAATAATTGCTTCTACAGCCATCTCAACAATGAGCAACATGGGAAGACGGACTGAACAATGGCTTGCCAACAAATTCCGAAACTACTTTCTAAGAAAATATGAGTATGCAATACATAAAAAGATCTCGAGCCTGGATATTCAACAATTCGAAGACCCTAACATCTCAAACTCTATTCAAAAAGCCTGGGAAAACTTTTACAAAGTTCAGGAATTTGCAAGAGAATCTTTAAATTTTGTTTCTATGCTGTTATCAGTCACAATGTCAGGATACTTTGCATTTAAAACGTCCCCATTTATTTCGGCAGTCATAGTCCTCTTTTCCCTCCCGGGAAACATTATTCACAGCAAATTTATAAAAGAGATTTGGGATTACTACAACAACAGAATAGAAGAAAATCGTTTCGTAAGAAGGTTAGGCTGGTATCTAGGTGACGATAGGTACGCTTACGAACATAAGATTTCGGGTGCAAATAATTATCTATATAACGAACTAAAAAAGAGCGGTGAACACATGCTTAATATGGAACAAAAAATATATGACAAAAACTTCATCCAGGGATTTTTACTCTTAATCCTTAATGCATTTTCATACCTGGCTGCAACAGCGTTTCTGCTACAAAAAGTACTAAAAGGCGAATACTCTGTGGGTGATTTCACATTTTATCAAGGACAATTTAAATCATTTTCAGGTAATCTTGACTATACAATCGGTGAATTCCTGAATCTTTACGATTTAGCCTCTTACCTTGATCACGTAAGAAAGATCGAATCACTTGCCCCACTGATTATCAACGGTGATCAAAAACTTAAGTCGAAAACTCAAACACCACCCAAAATTGAGCTTAAAAATGTTTCTTTTAAATATCCAAATAGCAAAAAATATGTTCTCAAAAACATAAATATAACAATAAATCCGTTTGATGAAATTGCAATAGTTGGCGAAAACGGTGCCGGCAAATCTACATTAATAAAATTGCTTCTTAGATTCCACGATCCACAGAAAGGAGAGATCTTGATTGACGATATACCAATAAAAAACATTGATATTAAAGATTATTACAAACGAATTGGAGTTTTAAACCAGGAATATAACAAGTATCACTCTTTAAGCGTAAAGGAAAACATATTATTGGGAGATCCTGACAGAAAAGTTGACCTGGACCAGGTAAAAACTGCAGCTAAAAAAGCAGACGCACATGAATTTATTGTTGATCTTGAAAACAAATATGATCAGAAGCTTGATAAAACTTTCTCAAAAGGAACGGATCTTTCGGGGGGACAGTGGCAAAAGATAGCTATTTCCCGAATGTTTTACCGTGATGCCCCAATATTAATACTTGACGAGCCAACTGCCTCTATAGATGCCCAAGCCGAACACAAAATATTTAAAAATATTTATCATAGTTTCGACCGGAAAACCGTTATTATCATTTCACACCGATTCTCAACCGTCAGAAATGCTCATAGAATATACGTTCTTGAAGATGGTGAAATCGTTGAACAAGGGAACCACGAAGATTTGACCAAACACAACGGAATTTATAAAAAGGCCTTTAGTCTGCAGGCAAAAGGTTACAGCCTCGAAGGAACAGGTTAAAAACCATATCCAGTAGGGACAGGTTCGAAAACCATGTCCAAGTAGGGACAGGTTCGAAAACCATGTCCAGTAGGGACAGGTTAGAAACCTGTCCCTACTGGACGAATGCGGGAAAATTTGGTATATTTCCTTTTGCATGAATTGCGTTTATTTTATGTTTTGAGAAATGAACACAGCTTTGGTAAAAGATGTTACGGAAAAGCAAGTTATAAAAAGACCAAATGTAAAGGTGGGTGACAAAGTAGAGGTCTCCCTTCGCATAAAAGAAGGAGACAAAGAAAGACTACAGGTATTCAAGGGCTTGGTTATTGCCGTTAAGGGCAAGGGAAATACAAAAACCTTTACTGTTCGCAAGATCAGTTTCGGTGTAGGAGTCGAGAAAACGTTTTTATTTAACTCACCCATAATAAAAGAGCTCGTGGTTGCAGGTAGAGGAAAGGTTCGTAGATCGAAACTTTATTACATGCGAGAACGTATCGGTCGACGTGCTATGAAGATAAAGGGCGAACAGATTATTGAGGAAGTTAAACAACAAACAAAAAATAAGCCCGAAGATTCGGAAACTGAAGCTAATGCACCTGAAAAATTAAAGGAGTAAATGTTGGAGCGGTTTAGCCCCGATTTCTAACGATTACCGCTTTTTCCACAACTTTCGTGCCGCTATCGTCTAACGGTTAGGACGCGGGATTTTCAATCCTGTAATCGGGGTTCGATTCCCCGTAGCGGTATTCTTTTAATGGGGAATCGAATTCCTCTTCTCACACTATCTCTCCGGAGTACTACTTCACTACTTCACTGCTTTCCCAACACAGTCATCTGTTGCCCAGTATGTTCTCAGAGAACCCCTT